>JAGGYX010000183.1 GCA_021162305.1 Thermoplasmata archaeon
AAGGTGGAGCATCTTAAAGAAAACATAGCAATATTGTCAAATCCAGAGTTATTGGAGAAAATTATAGAAGCAAAAGAAAGAATGGATAAAGGGGAAGAAATATCATTAGAAAAAGTAACTAAAGATATTTTAGGAAAAGATGAGTTATGATGTAGTTATTGATCCAAAAGTTGCTGAATATCTTAGAAAGTTAGATAAAGCTACTTCTAAAAGAATTTTGGAAGGTTTATGGAAATTAAAAGAAAAGCCAAGAATATTTGGAAAGCACTTGGTTGGTATAAACCTATGGGTGTTACGAGTTGGCGATTATAGGATACTATATGAAATAATAGAAAAAGACAAGAAAGTGAGGATATTCTTTATTGGCCATAGAAGAAATATTTATCGAAAATTGTAGTTGCAAAAACAAAGATAGCATGCTTCCTCAAATCTGTCCATGTCCAAGGTTGCAAAAACTTCCAGAAGAGACAGGATTTGAATCCTTTCTTCAAAAGAAAGTCTCCAAGGAAAGAAACTTCTTTGGGGATGAAACACCTTTCTTTATAAGAAAGGGGTTCTTTTCATAACATTTATCATGCCTGACAATATTTCATTGTGGAAAAAGAAGAGTTGATAGAGAAGCTGATAAAACAGGGATATTTGAAAAGCAAAGAAGTGATTCAGGCGATGCGTGATGTGCCTCGCGAGGTATTTATTCCAGAAAGTCAGAAAAAATATGCATATTATGATACACCTTTGGAGATAGGCTACAGTCAAACGATATCCGCTCCTCATATGGTGGCTATAATGCTTGAAGCTTTGAAACCAGAGCAAGATAGCAAGGTTTTGGAGATAGGAACAGGAACCGGCTACCATGCTGCTGTAACAGCTAAAATTGTAAAGAATGGAAAAATATATAGTATAGAAAGAATACCAGAACTTGCTGAAAAAGCCAGAGAAAATTTCAAAAAACTTGGAATAAAAAACATTGAGGTTATAGTGGGAGATGGTTCTCTTGGATTGCCAGAACATGCTCCATATAGCCACATATATGCAACATGCTCCGCTCCAAGTTTGAACCCTCGCCTTATAGAACAGCTTGATGAAAATGGAAAACTTTTGCTACCAGTTGGTAGAATATATGGTGAGTTGTGGCTTATAGAAAAGAAAAAAGGAAAAATAAGAAAAAAAAATCTCGGAGGTTGTGCCTTTGTTCCCATGATTGGAAAAGGAGGCTACAATGAAGATTAGGGCATCGATAGCAACTGCATCCCTTCTTGGATTGAAGAATTACAGGATAGATGCACGCCCAGCCACCCTTTATTTTTTATTGCCTCTGCCATGCAGAGCAGCATGCAAGTATTGCTATCTTCGCCAAGGAAAACTTGGAAGAGTAAAATGGCCTGAGTTTGAGATGGAAGAAATTGTGAAAAAAATAGAAGATGGCATAGCAGGCAGGATATGCATCCAAACAACCTATAACAAAAAAACTCTTTCAATGCTGTATGAATTTTTGGATAGAATGGATGCAAGCATTCCTGTTTCAATCTCAATAAATCCCATTTCCATAGAAGAAATGGAAATGCTTAAAGAATATGGTGTGGAAAGACTTGGCTTTGGTATAGATGCATGCAGCGAGGCAATTTTCAAAAAATGGAAATATGGCACACCATCATGGAAGGAATATATCGAGGCAATAAAAAATGCAAAAGAAATTTTTGGGAAAGCAACAGCCCATCTGATAATTGGACTTGGAGAGGGTGATGAAGAAGCAATAAATGCAATGAAATTTTTTTCAATGAATGGCATTGACATTGCCCTGTTTGCATATACAAAAAACAATGAAACAATGGTGGAATTGCCCCGTTACAGAGCAATCCAAATTGCAAGATATTTCATAAAGGAAGCAGAATTCTCATTTAAAAATGGCAAACTTGAAGAAATTTTATTGCCAAGAATAGATAAAGAAGCTTTTAGAACGAGCGGCTGTCCAGATTGCAATCGCCCATTTTATAATGAGAGAGTTACAAAAATATATAATTATCCCTTCGCGTTGAATGAGTTGCAGACAAAAAAAGCCATGGAGGAGGCGAGAAAATATGCGAGAATATATATTGCTGCTGGCAAAAGATGAATCAATTTTGATTGAAAAAGGAAAGAAAAAGAATACAAAATATGGTGTTATAGATGGAAATGTTGAATATGGAAGCATAATAGAAACCAAAGGGAAAAAATTTGTTGCTGTGAAACCCACATTCATAGATTTGCTAAAAAAATGTAAGAGGGCAGCACAAATTGTAACGCCAAAAGATGCAAGCCAGATTATTTCAATAACAGGCTTAAGCCAGGGATGGCATTGCTTGGATGCTGGCTCCGGCTCCGGCTTCCTTGCCATATTTATTGCTTCTATTGTGGGGAGAAAAGGCAGAGTTATTACATATGAAAAGAGGAAGGAGTTTTATGAAGTGGCAAAGCATAACATTGAAAAATGCGGATTGAAAAATGTTGTGATAAAAAATGAGGATGTCAGCAAATTTAGAGAACGAAACTTAGATTTAATAACATTTGATATGAAGGATTCTGTAAAGCTTATAGGAAAGGCGGCAAAGCATTTAAAATATGGGGGATGGCTTGTTGTTTACTCACCCCATATCGAGCAGCAGATTGAAGCAAGGAAGGAAATGGAAAAGCATGGAATGAATGTATATGCAACCATTGAAACAATGCAAAGGAGATGGAAAAGTTTGTATGGTTATACCCATCCAGAACCAAGTGGAATATTGCATACAGGATTCATGACATTTGGAAGAAAGGCATTGAAATAAAAGGGTTGCATCTCAAATATTTAAATATCAACTTAATTTAACTTTATGAATCCATTCCTGAATCCAGTGTTTGCATTGAAAATATTATGGAACTACATGAGGGGCATAGACAGGGCATGGAGATATGATAGAGAAAAGCTGAAAAAATATCAGGATAAAGCATTGCGTAAAACATTGAAATATGCCATGAAGACACCATTATATAAAAAGAAATATGAAGAAGCTGGCATCGATATTGATTCTATTCATGGAATAGACGACCTGTATAAGCTGCCATTGATTACAAAAGAGGATTTAATAAAGGGTTTTCCAGATGAAATAGTGCCTCCATCGTTTAAAAAAGATAAAGCATATTTGGTGGGGACATCTGGTTCTTCTGGCAGACCAGTGCAGATGTATAAAGATTTGGAATATATAATGATAGAAGCTCTTGGCGGCGTGAGGCTGTTGAAAGCATATGGAATGAACTGGAGAAAAAATAGAATAACAAATATTGGAGACTTTTCCATACCAAAAACTACTGACGAGGAATGCCTGAAAAAAGGATTGATGGGCAACCTGCAACCATTCTTTTCATTGAAGAATTATCAGATTTTGTATACTGGCGAAGACATAAAAACATTGATGGAAAAAATGGACAAATTTAAACCAGAATTGCTGATTGCATATACAAGTGTTTTAATGGAATTAGCTACTCTAAAAACAAAAGGCTTAGGGAAAAATGTGAACCCTCGCTATATAATTTCAAGTGGAGAAGTTCTTGATTCTTATTCTCGAAAATATATTGAAAATGCTTTTGATGCGAGAGTTTTAAATCTATATGCAACAACAGAAGGAGGAACAATAGCATTTGAATGCACTCATGGAAATATGCATATAAACAGTGATTTTGTCCATGTCGAAATTTTAGATAAAAATGGCGAACTTGTTAATGAAGGCGAGGTAGGAAGCATTGTCATAACAAGACTATATCCAGGAGGAACGCCCATAATAAGATATACTGGACTCAATGATTTGGCTTCATATTCTATGGAGGAGTGTAATTGTGGAATGCACACTCCATTGATGAAAAGCTTGGAAGGAAGGAAAAAAGATGCAATAGTATTGCCAGGAGGCAGAATCTTCCCGCCTGCAACAATTCCAATGCCTCTGGCGGAGGCGGCAGAAAAATTTGGCTACGCCGTGAAGAGATTCCAGTTCATTCAGCATGCTGTGGATAAAATCGAAATAAGGATAGAGCTTGATGAAAGCCCGAAGGTAGATGAGGAAGCATTATTGCAGGAAATCAAAAATAACTATGAAAAGCTCGCTGGCGAGGGCGTTGAGATAATAACGAAGGTGGCGGAGGCGGAGAAGCCAGAAGGCATGATAACGACGCCCCTCGTAATATCCAAAATTGATAAAAGCGTGATTGAGAAAGAACTGCTGTAAATGAAATATGAAAAGCGCATTGAAGGAAATGAGGTGGTTTTTCTTCTTCATGGAATAATAGAGGTAAGGATACCAAAAAAATTTTATGAAATATGTTGCAAGAGATATGGGGAGGAAGGCATGATTTCATTTTGCCCATATAAAAACATATATAACGCATTAACAGGGAGGAGGCTTTATTATATAAGCAAGGAAAGCAACATTCCATTGATTGGACACAGTGCATTTGGAATAATAGATAGAGGGACAAATTTGCTTCAGGTTCGCCCCATAACAGGTTGCAATTTAAATTGCATATTCTGTTCTGTTGATGAGGGAATAAGCAGAACAAGAGTTACAGATTATATTGTTGATTTGGATTACCTTCTGGAGGAATTTGAAAAAATTGCAGAATTTAAAAGAAAATACTGCAAGAGTATAGAAGCCCATATAGATGGACAGGGAGAACCCTTTTTATATCCATGGATAGAAGAGCTAATAAAATCTCTTTCAAAAGTGGCAGATGTTGTTTCAATCCAGACAAATGGCACGCTGATAACAAAAGAAATGATAAAAAAGCTCGATGGCTATCTTGATAGAATAAATCTTTCTATACATAGCTTGAACGAAGAAAAGGCAAAATTGCTTGTTGGTAAAAAGGATTATGAGCTACAGCATATAATTGAAATTGCTGAAGAAATTGTTTCAAGCAACATTGACTTGCTTCTTGCTCCAGTATGGATTCCAGGATACAATGATGACGAAATTCCAAAAATTATTGAATTCGGAAAAAAGATAGGAGCTGGGAAAAAATGGAAGGCATTTGGGATACAAAAATTTGTAAGATATCGTTTTGGAAGAATTCCAAAAGGAGTTAAAAGAATGGATTTCAAAACATTTTTTAAAAAATTGGCAGCAATGAACAAAGATTTGATTCTCTCGCCTGAGGATTTTGGCATCATTAAATGCAGGGAATTACCAAAAAAATTTAGAGTCGGAGAGAAAGTGAAATTGAAGTTGGAAATGTATGGAAGAATAAAGGATGAGATGATTGCTATAGCGAGAGAAAGAGTGATTCAAGTTGTGGATACAAATAAAAAAATTGGAGAATATGTCAAAGCAAGGATAACAAGAAATAAGGACAACATATACGTTGCGAAGGAAATATAAAAGGGAGAGCATTTCAATAACGTGAGACACAGATTTGTAAGAGGGTTACTTAACGAAATTTTAAAGGCAACAAGATTGGAAAAAATAACATTGCTTCTCCCATTTATTGTGGCACTAATAGATGCTGAAATCTTTTATTACTCGCTAAAAAGAAGAGAAGAGCTTTTGATAATTTTCTCAGCATTTGTTCTTTTTCTTTCCATTCTTGAGATAATAGCCGTACTTGAAGAAATCAGGATGTTTGTTGAGAGAGCAATAAGAAGAGATGAGATTGAAGAAAAAATGATGAAATTGGCTAAAAAATTAGAAAATCCAACGGTTAAAAAGCTAATTGATGAGTTCATGAAAAAATACAGGGAATATAGCTCTCAGGAGGTATATCCTATTGCATGTCGCATCATTGATTTACTAAAAAAGAGCTGAATAAAGCCTTTCTATTAAATGACGTAATGTTATCTCTCCTATTAGCTTTTCATTACTCACAACAGGTATTCTTCTATATCCTCTGCTATTCATTTTATCAAGAATATCCTTCACCTTTTCATCTGGATGAGCTATGGTCAAATTTGGGCTCATGATGTCTTCGGCTTTCATTCCTTCTTTGTATCCATCAATTAGCTTGAGAGCATCATGCTCTGTTATTATTCCCACAGGTTTCATATCAGCCATGCTATTTACAACCCATGCATAGCATCTTCCTATTAAAACAACGAGAACAACTTTTATGCTCGCACTCCTTTCAACTATTGGCAGGTCCCATATACGAGAATTCATTATTTCTTCGACGCTTTTTTCCAGAAATTCATGCATGACTTAAATCAAAAAACCTTTTATTTCTTTTGCTATCTCCTCTGGTTTTCTTTCAAGTATTGTTTCAAAATGGAGTCGTTCAAAAAACATTGCATCATTTCTGTAATATCTTGCCATATTTTGCCTTGTTATCATTCTGAAGTGTAATGGAAATTCATTTTCCATGCTATAATAAAGAGAGAAATTGAAACTATTCCTTCCAATGCTGTGGTAATATGATAAAATGGAGGATACTGCTTTTGCAATTTCTTCAATAGCATGCTCCAGCTCTTCTTCAATCAATCCAAAAACTTCATTAAAGCCAAATGGAACGAAGGGAACAAAAAGCCCAATGCTTCCAATCCTCTTTATATATCTCTCCCTTTTCAATTCCTCGTCAATATATTTTTCAAATTTTTCATTGCTGGCTTTCCTCATATATGTTGTAGGCATTGCATCAGCCACCACCTGCATGTGCGGATGCAGGATGCTGGCGCCGGCGGGCATCATGTAGTTCCAGTTTATGGACGCATATCTCACGCTGTCATCCATTTTCTTAACTTTATTGATATACTCGATGGCAAGCTGGAGATTGGATTGAATTAATTCAGGGCTAAATTCACCAACTTCTATGTAATGCTTTTTAAATGCGCACACGCTGCTATACTTTGCATATGGATTGATGTTAGGGAAAAGAAAAGCGTTATCATTTTCTATTTGCTTTACTCCAAATTTTTCATCGAATTTTGCAAGTTTTCCTCTGCTGCAAAATATGCATGGCTCGTCTATCTTTTCAGAAAAATCCTCCTGTTTTGTTAATTCAAGACCAACTCTATCAATTATCCTGCAGTATCTCTCAAAAACTTCATCCCACCTTATCTCAACATGCCTCTCAATCCCATTTACAATAATTATTTCATTCCATTTCTCGAACATACGTTGGTAATGTTTTCGCATTTAAATTTCTATCATCTTTGAGTGCGAAGAAGGAGGAGAGGAGCATGGGATGATGTTGCCTTGATTTCTTCTTCCTCTTCGTAAACATATACATCATTCCCTTCCCCCTTTTCAACATTTCCTGCTTTGTCAACACTGTAGAACTCTATTTCATACTTTCCATATCCTTCCATTTCATACAAATGAATTTCCTCTCCAAAGTATTCCTTCC
>JAGGYX010000210.1 GCA_021162305.1 Thermoplasmata archaeon
CATTTTCTTTTTCCATTCCTTATATTGCCATTCTGGCACACATGCCTTGCATAATCCAAGCATGAGCCAGAAATCATCTGCACAAACGTTCCTTCCACATCTTATGCATTTATATTTTGCCTTTCTAATTCCACATATTTCACACATTTCATCCATATTTACCACGGGACATCCTTATACTTAAACAGGTATGCCATTATATTTGTTACTAAATGTAAAAATGGCGTTAAAACGAGTAAAAACAAAATATGCCATATGGAAAAATGCTCAATAAACCAGTTTTCATTCATATATGGTTGCAAAGCATAGCTTACGGTATAGCATAAAAAAAATGCTCCAAGTAAGAAATCTATCTGATCCGCTACAATCCATTTTTCTCCTTGCTTTTTCCCGATCCTCCTCTTTATAAAGCTTTTAACCAAATCACCAAACAAAGCCCCAAATGAAAGAGAAGCAATTATAATAACGCTATATTTCCCATCAAACGGAGTAAAATAGTTCATTATTATGCCAGCAACTATGCCAGCTACGCCGCCGCCGAAAAATCCGCGCCATGTTTTGCCCTTTCCAAAAATTGGTTTTCCATGCCATTTTTTATTGAAATCTATTGGTGTGCCTCCTCCAATTATAACGGCAGAGCCGTTTGCTATATAAGCAGGAAGAATCCATATTATGGATTGCCATATTATTTCAAGCATTTTGTTTTCACCACAATTGTTCCAGTAATAAAATCACCTATTCTTTGCTTTTTCGGTGTTGTTGCAATTAAAACTATGCTAAGGATATAGAAGAAAGCAAACATATCCAAGAAGCGTAATATATTTCGAGTAAAAGCATCTATAAAATCTGCTTTTTCAAAGCTTTCCTTTCTAACTTCAATTCCAAAAAATGCTTTTCCTATTGTTGCCTTAAAGAAAAATTCAAGGAGAAAGAAATAAAAGAGTTGCATCATGTTGAAAGAAATAAAAAAAGAAGTTTCAAATGAATCAAAGAAATAGAATATTTTAAAGAGACAGATAATAAATGAAAGAGAAGCAATTATGATTAAGTCTATAAAAAAAGCAAACATTCTTTCTATTTCAGTAGCAAAACATACTCTTAAATTCCATGATATCTTTCTCCATATTTTCTTTGCTTTTCTTCTAAAAGCCCTTCCATCCAAATTTTTTAATGTTTTATAATCTTCCCAGAGACTTTTATCATTTGAAATGAGAATATATCTCTCTATTTCTTCCAGAATCTTTTCTTTTTTGTTTCCCCTTTTTTTCTTTATAAATAGAAAGGAAAGAAAGAAAGAGAGCAAACCAGCAATATACACCATATCATATAATCCCGCACCCCCCATGGAGCCAATAAACGGCTGTCTAAAAATCTCTGGTAAATGAGAAAAGTCACCTCCTATTATCACTCCCAGTGTAGCAATAGAATATGAATATGCACATGATTTAGAATATGGTAGATAGAATAACAATGAAATGAGAAAGGAGAGTATGGAGGGGATTAAATAAAATGGGAAATGAGATATGACGCCTTCGTTTGTCACTATTGTTACCATATAAGTTGCTATTGCCACTATTGCTACGCCTGCAAGAACTTTTTGAAAATCTATCTCGTTTTCCTTTATTAAATAAAATGATATTATGAGAGGAATCAAAGCTCCCCCGATATTTATGGCAAGAAAATAATTTTTGTATATGAAGAGAGGCAAGTTTATGAAGGTTGTTAGAAGAGGACCAATAAAAAGCAGACCGAGTTCTCTTTTTCCCATACCAATTTCATTGAATGAAGGAAAATAAATGAAAAAGAATATGGAAATGAATAGCATGAGAAGCAGAGGGAATAGGATGTAGAATATTATCTCATATACCACAATCCTGATTTAAAACCAATACAAAAATATTATGCAATTATCAATCATCAATCAGCACATTTTTATATTTAAAATTCAATTGCTATTGTGAAAGGTAAAACAAAATGCCCCTATTGCGGCGAGTATGTAATCATTGAAGTTCCTGATGGGGCAACAGGCTTGCAAACTGCAACATGCCCGAATTGCGGGATGAAAATAAAAGTTGATGTAAGTAGCGAGGAAAAGAAAGAAATTGAGGAAGTGGTCATACATCCAACAATCCAGAAAATAAAACCAACAAGCAGGCTCACCATAGCAGGAGTGTTGCTTATCGTTGTTTTCATGCTGGGGGCGGCGATGGGCGGGATATTGCTGGTGGAAAAAGATGCGTTATACCATGGAACAGGGAGTTATAGGGGCAAGATTGTGGATGAAGATGGTAATGTCATTGGAGATGCAAAAATTTATCTCGATGGCAATTTTACTGGAGTGAGTGATGAGAAAGGCATTTTCATTTTAAAGAATATTTCAGCTGGGGAGCATTTGCTCGAGATTGAAAAAGAAGGTTATAAAAGGATAGAGGCAAAAATATTTGTATTTCCTGTGGGGATAGCAATTACTTCAAAATTTGTTTTGAAAGCTGGTAGCGGCATAGAAAAAGAGCATGATTTGCAATCTACCATAATAAAATTAATACCTGTTCTGGCAACAGCAGTTCTTGTTATTTCGTTTCTCCCCCTAATAGGAGCAATATTTTGCTTCATGAAGAAAGGATTTGTGGTGGCATTGATTTCATCCATATTTGGCATTTTCTCCCTCGGCTTTTTTATTGGAAGTATATTGAGTATAATAGCCCTCATAATAATCCTGCTGAGCAAAAGTGAATTCATGGGAGAGGTAAAATATTAATATCATGCCATCTATTTTATCAAAATGAGCAGAATATGGCTTTATGGAAGGATGATAATTGCAATAACTGCTATATTTGCAATACTTTATGGACTTGTTGTATTGATAGCCTATTTAATGGGCTTTTATGGAAGCTATGCGTTCATTACATTGGCAATTTTTGCATTTGTTATTGTGTTTCTTCAATACTGGCTAAGCCCGAAGATTGTTGAAGTTACCATGCGTGTTAAATATATAAGCAAGGAAGAAATGCCATGGTTACACGAAATCATCGAAAAACTGGCTATGGAGGCAGGAATACCAAAGCCAAAAATTGGGATAGCCAATGTTCATATACCCAATGCATTTGCATTTGGAAGGAGCAAGAAAGATGGTAGAGTGTGTGTAACAAAAGGATTACTCAAAATTTTAAATAAAGAAGAGATAGAAGCTGTCTTAGGACATGAAATCTCGCACATAAAGCATCGCGACATGGTGGTAATAACAATGCTTTCTGTCATTCCATTAATAAGCTATCTTATATTCTGGAATTCATTGTGGAGTAGGGATAGAAGAAATGGCGCGATAGCAGGAATAGCCTTTTTAGTTTATTTGCTTACCAATATGCTTGTTTTATATGTGAACAGGCTTCGTGAATACTATGCTGATTATGGCTCAGCTCGGTTAACAAAGAGACCCCATTTACTTGCCTCTGCTCTATATCGTATCACTTTGGCGACATATGGATTGCCAATTGAGGAAATAAAAAAGGTAGAAGGAATGAAGGCATTTTTTGCAACTGACCCATCTAAGGCGAGACGTGACCTGATGGAATTAAAAAAAGCTGATTTGAACATGAATGGGCATTTAGATGAATATGAGGTAAAAATGTTTGCTGAACATGCAAGGCCAAGCAAATTCGATAAAATTATGGAAATATTTTCATCTCATCCAAACATTATAGATAGAATAAAGAAGCTTGCGGAGGTAGAATGAAATTGATAAAAATGGAAGTGTATCCTGCTGTTGCAAGAGGTGAGAGATATTCTGAGATAGTTTTGGTTAGCGAAAACAAAGCATTGCCCATATATGTAAGCCATACCCAGGCGGAAAGCATAATGAACGGACTAAATGGAATAAGATTTCACCGCCCCCTGACTCACGATTTATTTATACAGGTTATAAATTCAATGGGTGGCTCTATAAAGAAAGTGGTCATAGATGACCTTGCAGAAGGAATTTTTCTTGCAAAACTTTATATTGAAATGGAAAGAGACGGAAAAAGAGAAGAGATTGTGCTTGATGCCCGTCCCAGCGATTGCATAGCTCTCGCAGTAAGAGAGGGATGTGATATTTTCGTTTCTGAGGATGTGCTGGCGGAGGCGGGCAGAAATAAGGGTGAGCTGGGGATTGATTGACATGAGGGTTGCTATGGAGGAAGGAGAAAAGGCTGTGAGATATGCAAGACATGTTATAGAAAAGCATGTTAAAGGAGAAGAGATAGAGGAAAATTTGTATGGCGGAATTTTTGAGGAAAAGCGTGGGGCTTTTGTAACAATAAATAGTTATCCATCTAAAATGCTTCGTGGATGTATTGGAATACCAGAGCCAATAATGCCATTAAAAGATGCATTGAAAGAATCTGCAATATCTGCATGTCACGACCCTCGCTTTCCTTCATTGAAAGAAAACGAGCTTGATGGAATTGTTATTGAAGTGAGCATACTTACAAAGCCAGAGTTAATTGTGGTGGAAAAGCCTGAGGATTATATAAAGGAGATTGAGATTGGAAGAGATGGACTTATAGTTGAAAAAGGATTTTATCGAGGGTTACTTCTTCCGCAGGTTGCGAGCGAGTATAACTGGGATGAAGCAGAATTTTTAAATGAAACATGCATGAAAGCTGGTTTACCACCAGACTGCTGGTTTGATGAAGGTATAAGAATATATAAATTTCAGGCTGAAATTTTTGAAGAAGTTGAACCGAGAGGAAGAATCGTAAGAAAAAATGCTTGAAAGATACCATGCAATTTTAGAAGGCAGAGAAAAAGCAAGATATTTAGAAAGCAAAGAAAATGGCAATTTTTATGAATTAATAGAAAAAGCATGGGATTTGTTCAGTAGATGTGGCTTATGTGAGCATAGATGTAATGTGAATAGGCATAGGCAGCACGGAATTTGTGGCGTGAAACAGGCAAGCATAGCAAGTCATTTCATGCATTATGGAGAGGAAAGTTTTTTGATTCCATCTTATACAATTTTCTTTTCAGGATGTAATTTCAAATGTGTTTACTGCCAGAACTGGGATATATCTCAAGGGCAGAGCGGGCTATATATTGAACCAGAAAGAATGGCGAAATATATAAATGAGGCATATCAAAGAGGTGCCAAAAATATAAATTGGGTTGGAGGGGAGCCGACGCCGAACATCCCATACATACTTGAGATTTTGAAAAACAGCGATACAAATATTCCTCAGATATGGAATTCCAACATGTATTTAAGCAAAGAAGCAATGGATTTGTTAAATGGCTTCATTGATTTATATCTTGCAGATTTCAAATATGGAAATGATGGGTGTGCCCTCCGCCTTTCAAAAGTTAGAAATTATACCAGCATTGTTAAAAGGAATCATAAAATTGCTTACGAAAATGGAATGCTTGTTATACGCCATCTCATTCTTCCAAGCCATGTTGAATGCTGCTCCAAACCGATAATAGAATGGATTGCTGAAAATGTGCCTGATGCGATTGTAAATATAATGGACCAATATTATCCAACATACAAGGCATATGAATATGATGAATTAAATAGAAGAATAACCGTGCAGGAATATAAAGAAGTTCTACACTATGCAAAAGAGCTTGGAATACACGTTGTGGAATAAAAAATCTGATGCCACTCTCTTGTTTCCCCAGTATCTCCGCAAGTAAAATTTAGTAAAAATTAAAGCCCTGGGCACATATCCCATCAAAAGAAGGGGATGGAATATGCCAAGGCCCAAGGCAAACAATAAATTTTTCAGGAAAATAAATAGATTTTCCTTTAGGTTTATTGAGAACAAAATCAATTTCCATGAAAAACACAATTCTACATACAAGGATAATGATATACTTGCATCATTAATCTTTCTTTTCAATAGAAATAGATATCCTGAAAATGGGTGCAAAAGATATAAAGAAATAACAAAAAGGAATGTTCCTGATGCAGATACAATTTATAGAAGGATAAAAATGAAG
>JAGGYX010000106.1 GCA_021162305.1 Thermoplasmata archaeon
ATATTCACTGGGACATGGTTCATGTTGAAGTTCTGGATGATGATTTGATGCCAGTCGATTATGGAAAGGCTGGGCATATAGTTGTAACAAAATTGTATGGAAATGCCACACCAATAATAAGATATAACGGGCTGAATGATTTTATTATACCCTTGGATGAAGATTGCGAGTGTGGAATAAATACTCCATTGATTGGAAGAATAGCTGGAAGAAAAGCAGATTCAATAATAATGCCAAGTGGGAAGATAATACCTCCTCTATCCTTCACGGGAATACCTGCAAAGGTTATGGAAAAATACAACAGCAGACTTATTTCGCAATTCCAAATTGTTCAGGAAAGCTATGATAGAATAAATATATACCTGGTTATGGAAGAGGATGAAAATAAAGAAAGAATAAAGGAGGATATAAAAAAGGAATATGAGAAGAGAGTGGAGGAAGGCGTGGAAATAAATGTCATTGAAGTTAAGGGCATCAAAGGAGACAAAGTGATAGATTCCAAGGTGGAATTAAAATGAAAGCAATAGCTTTTACGGGGATGCCTGGCGCCGGCAAAAGCGAGGCGGTGAGGGTGGCGGAGGAGCTTGGTATAGCTGTTGTGAGAATGGGCGATGTTGTCAGAAATGAGGCAAGAAAGAGAGGACTTGAGCTTAGTGACGAGAATGTTGGAGGGCTGGCTGATGAAATGCGGAGGGAGCATGGGAAGGATATATGGGCAAGGAAATGTCTGGAAGAATTGAAAGGAAAGGATGTTGTTGTTATAGATGGAATAAGGAATATTGAAGAAGTTGAATTTTTTCGCAGATATATAAAAAATTTTATTCTCGTTGCCATACACGCATCACCTCGCATAAGATATGAAAGGATTGCAAAGCGAGGTCGTAGCGATGATACAGACAGCATTGAAAAAATGAAAGAGCGTGAAAGGAGAGAGCTTTCATGGGGTCTTGGAAGTGTTATAGCAATGGCAGACGTTATTATTGTGAATGAGGGAAATTTAGAGGAATTCAGAGAAAAAATAAGGCAATTGTTGAAAGAAAATGAAGATTGATGAGCTTGAAATAAATCAGGGGATAAAAGAAATTTTGAAGAAACATGGCATAGTGGAATTATATCCTCCTCAGGCTGAAGCCTTACCTCACGCCATAAAAGGAAAAAATATTTTGCTTTCCATCCCCACGGCGGCGGGAAAAAGCCTTGTTGCCTATATAACAATTGTTCAGGCTGCTCTGGATGGGTATAAAAGCATTTATATTGTTCCTTTGAAAGCACTCGCAAGAGAAAAATATGAGGATTTGCTTGCTTTTAAAGAGCTTGGAATAAAAGTTGGAATTTCAACTGGTGATTTAGAAAGCAGGGGTAGCTACTTAGGAAAATATGATATTGTTGTTTGCACAAGCGAAAAAGCGGACTCATTGCTCCGCCATAATGCTGAATGGTTATATGATGTTAAGGTTGTTGTTGCAGATGAAATACATCTGCTAAATGATGCCTCTCGTGGTCCAACTCTGGAAATGATTATTGCAAGGTTTAGAACAATGCAGGATGTGCAGGTTATAGGGCTTTCTGCCACCATAAAAAATGCAGATGAGATAGCAAAATGGCTGGAGGCAAAGCTGATAGCAAGCAACTGGCGTCCTGTGCCTTTAAAAGAGGGCATTTTATTTGGAAGAAAAATCTATTTTGCTGATGGAAGCGAGGCAATCATAAAAAATGCAAGAATCGAAGGATTGCTTGAAGATGTGCTCGAAGGCAATGGACAGGCATTGATTTTTGTAAATACTCGAAGGATAGCTCAATCAAATGCTGAAAGGTTAAGAGCCATCACTTCCAAATTTTTGAATCAGGAAAAGGAAAAGCTTGAAGAAATAGCAAAAAAGGTTGGAAGCGAGGAAAATATGGTTGCAAGAAAACTTGCAGAATGCATAAAAGATGGTGTTGCTTTTCATCATGCTGGTCTCAGCAATATGGCAAGAGAGAGCGTTGAAAAAGCATTCAAGAAAGGATTGATAAAATGTATCGTTGCCACACCAACGCTGGCAGCAGGCATAAATATTCCTGCTCGTCGAGTAATCATAAAAAATTTGTGGCGTTATTCAGAACTCGAAGGAGGAATGCGCCCCATACCCGTAATGGAAATAAAGCAGATGATGGGGAGAGCAGGAAGGCCGAGATATGATAAATATGGCGAAGCCATTCTGATAGCAAGAAATAAAATGGAAAAGGATAGAATATGGTATGATTATATAATGGCTGATGTTGAACCAATTTATTCAAAGCTTGCAAGCGAGGCGGCATTGAGGATGCATTTACTCGCCTTAATAGCAACAAATTTCGCAATAACATGGGATGAGATATTGCAGTTCATGAAAAAAACATTTTATGTCTACCAGCTTGGAATGCTTCCAGAGGAAAAAATATGGGAGGTAATAGATTTCTTGGAAATAAATGAGTTTATAGAAAGCATTGGCGAGAGATGGCATGCTACATTATTCGGAAAAGCAACAACAAATCTGTATTTAGACCCGCTTTCGGCATTGCAAATGAAAAAGGCTCTGATTGCTGGAACAGGAAGCAATTTTGCATATTTGCATGCCATTTCTGCTACGCCAGACATGCGTTGCATATATGCAAGCTATAAGGATGAGTGGATTGAAGAAAAAATAGAACAGGAAGAATTTCTGCTGCCCGCGCCTTCTCCATATGAGCCAGAATTTGAATTTTTTATGGCGGAAGTGAAGACAGCTTCTTTGCTTGAAGACTGGATAAATGAAAAAAAGGAAGATGAAATCATTTTAAAATATAATGTTGGACCAGGCGACATACATGCAAAGGTTGAGACAGCTGAATGGCTGCTTCATGCAATGGAAGAACTTGCAAGGTTATTTAATTTTAAAGCTGTTCCAATACTTGCAAAGTTAAGACTTCGTGTCAAATACGGATGCAAAGAAGAATTACTCAATTTAACCAAATTGAAGGGAATTGGCAGGGTAAGAGCTCGCCAGTTGTATAAGCATGGATTCAAGAGCATATCAATGTTAAGAAAAGCAGGTGTTGAAGTAATTGCATCTGTTCCAACAATAGGTAAAAAAATCGCTGAAAATATAAAAAGGCAGGTGGGAGATGAATAAGGTTGTTATAGGAGCAAAAGGGAAAATAAATATCGAGAAGATTTTAAAAAAATTGCAGAAATTCTGTTCTCCATGCCAGATATTTGATGCAAGCGTTATATGCGGAAAGCAGCATGTGCTGGCAGCATGCCATCACGCCGAAAAAGCTTTCGAATACAAAAAAAATATTTCAAATAGCTTGGACATGGAAATTTTGTTATATGTGGCAGGAAAAAGGCAAATCAACGAGGCGATAAAATTTGCAGGAGCGAAAAACAATGGAAAATATGTTTTCCTTTTTTATGGAAAAAGCTTGAAAGAAGCAAAGGACTTCATCCATAACCTTGGCTTAAAAATAGATAATTCATTGCTTGAGCCAGACACAAAAAAAATAAAAAAGTTTGGAATAACGGAGAAAGAGTTAAAAACAGTTAGCAAATCAAAGTATGCTGATTTGGTGCTGGAAAGAATAGCAATGCTTGATGTGATAAAATGATGCCCGGATGGGGTAGTCTGGATATCCTCGGGGCCTGCGGGAACCCCTGAGCCTTCTTTAGAAAAGAAGCCTTCACCCAAGAAATCTCTTTGGGGGTGAAGCACCTTTCCTAAAGGGGCTTAGGGGTTGTAGAAAGCCCTGAACCCGGGTTCGAATCCCGGTCCGGGCACTTTTTGCCTTTTTGTATCCAAGGAATTCAGAGGAGATGTAAGAAATGAAGCAATAGATATTTATCATCACATAGATAAGGAGGAATTGAGAAAAGCATATTTGGCTGCAATACCGAAGCTAGGAGTGGAATAAAAAACACTCTTACCATCTCTCATACGTGCTAGAGAGAAATATACATAGAACAGTAGCGAGCTTATATCGTAAGCGCAAGGTTTTTAAGATTTAAATGCATAGAAAAGTAATGAGGATTGTAAAAAGATTTCACTTTAACTTAAAAATCGAAGATTATATGAATAAAAATTTCGTACATTCTACGTTATATGAAATGGCGGGTACAAAGGGTGTAAATTATGAAAAGCAAAGAACTGAATAAACCGATAAGAACCTATCAAAGTAATGGAAGAAAACCTATAGTTTTTGAC
>JAGGYX010000206.1 GCA_021162305.1 Thermoplasmata archaeon
CGGCATATTGCATGAAAAATGGTGGGTTCCAGTTCGCTATACACATTTAGATGATAACAGCAATTGGGAAAAAAGCTATCTTTCAGATTTATATTTTGCCGATGTTTATAAATATGAAGATGGAAAGATTGTTTTCGAGGACTGGGACAGCAATGGAAATGGTAAATATGCAGAGTGGAGTGCTCTTTCAAAAGACATTTTGGATTTGAATCCAGATGTTTATGTAGGCAGATTAGCATGTAGAAGCGTTGGAGAAGTCAAAAATATGGTGAATAAAATAATTGAATATGAAAATAGCAATGCAATGCAGCAAGATTGGTTCAAGAGAATGGTCGTTATTGGTGGAGACACATTTCCAGATGACCCAGATGACCCATATTATGAAGGGGAAATTTCAACAGGAAAATCGCTGGAATATATGGCACCAATGGGGATAGAGCCTGTAAAGCTATGGACTTCTGACGGGAGTCTATTAAAAGACCAGGCTCCAGATACTGCATGGAAGAATGTGGTGGAAGCAATAAGTCAGGGAGCTGGATTTGTTGATTTTGAAGGACATGGAAATCCAATGAGCTGGGCAACTCACCCGCCACATGATAAAAATACATGGATAACTGGAATGCAGGTAATCCATATGCGATTATTGCAAAATAAAGGAATGTACCCTATTCTAATGGTCGGCGGCTGCCACAACAGCCAGTTTAATGTGAGTGTGCTGAATCTAATTAATCTGAATCTTAAGAAATCATATGAAGCATATTGGAAATCAGAATGGTCACCTGAGAGCTGGGGATGGTGGATTGTAAAAATGCCTGATAAAGGGGCTATAGCAAGCATTGGATGCACTGGCTTGGGTTATGGAGCAATATATGATACCAATAAAGATGGCATACCAGATTGCATACAGCAGTATGGAGGATGGATTGATATACAATTCTTTAAGCTTATAGGTAATGGCAATGCCACCTATGTAGGAGATGCGCATTCAATGGCAATAGCTGACTATGTTGCAAACTTTGAAACCATGAGGGACAACATAGATTGCAAGACTGTCCAGGAATGGGTTTTGCTTGGAGACCCAACGCTTAAAATAGGAGGATATGAAAGCTAATTCCTCCTCTTTTCCCAAAATTTTTAAATAAAGTATTTTTTAAAAACATGTTCATTCCATTGGTAGCTTTGTTCATCCTTTCGATTGTCCTTCCAGCCATCTCCTCATATTATTTCAACCTCCTCATGAGATTCATAAAGGTTAAAAGAGGCACCATACTGGTTGCTGGGGCGCTGACAGTCTGGCTGGCATATATTTTTTTCATGCTTCCATGGATTTTTATTGGAGAGGATATGCCTGAAGTAAGGTTACTGTCTTACATTCTTTCATTGGTTGGGCTTTTGATTCTTTCATATGGAGTATTTCGAATATATTTTGACTGGAGGGAAGTGATCAAATGATTGGCATGCTGATAATTTTGAACCTTATCGTCTCTTTTCTAATATTTCTGGTGGTTTTTCAGATATATGAGGCATATAGAAGAAATTATTTATTCTGGTTTCTTCTCGGTATGCTATTCATACCAATTTTATTTTTCTATTCACTCATTGAATTCAATTTTCCATTTAGGCATAGAGAGCTTTTTTATCCATTGCTTGTGATTATGATTGAAATTATGATGATAGCAGGTGAGAAAAAACTTCTTTCATCAATTAAAGCTGAGGAAGGGGAGGAATATAAAATTCTTTTAAGAGAGGACATGATGCTTTTGAAAACATTTGAAAGAATATCAAATTATCTCATTGGAAGAATATCTCCTCTAATCGGAATAAAAAATGTTGAGAAAAGCATGGAAGAATGCGTGGAAAAATATCCCATGCTTGCTGGCATATATGTTGCTCCAAATGAAAAAATAGTAACATATGGCATAGAGAAAAACATGGAAAAAATTGAAGAAGAAAAAAGGATTAAGGAGCTGTGCATTGCCTTCTCATTTTTCATAGAAAAATTGATTGACATGTATGCTGCTTTTGTTCCATATGAGAAAATTTCTGAGGATTTAAGGAAGCTCTTTGGAAGAATTGACCCAAAAATAATAAAATGGCTGACTCCTTTTGCAATACTTAAAATTGTTATAGAGCCCATTTTAAGGCGTTGTAAGCCAGATGAGCTAACAGAAATAAGGATATCTGTTGTCTTTGAAGGAATAAACATCAATAAAAATGGTGGTATTGAATTGCACGAATTGTATCAATATGAGTATAAAGAAATGATAAAAAAAGTAATAAAATTCATTGAAAGATTGCATTATATATTGCTCCGTCTTTTTAGAGAAGAGGTGGATAAAGAGCTGACAAAAAATTTCAGATTGCTTCCAAACAACATAAAGGAGGAGATGTATAGGGCGGGATTGATAAAATATCTTCCGTCTGGAATACTTGAAGAGGAAAAACTTACTTTCATGAGTAGAGAAAAGCTTATAAAAGAACTTGCAGAAAGGAAAAGGAAGCTTGAAGAAGCATATAAAAGGCTTTCTGAAGCAAAACTTGATAGAATGAAGGCTAATTTTATAAATATAATAGCTCATGAACTTAGAACTCCTCTTACAGTGATAAAAACATATATTGATTTGCTTCTTCATGAAAAAATGGGCAGATTAAATAAAATGCAGAAAGAAAAGATAAAAAATATTGCAAAAAATATTGAAAAACTGGAAGAGCTGATAAATGACATGCTCCATATTCCTTCAATAGACAGGCAGGAGCTTGAATTAAGAAAAGAGAATTTTTATATAAAAGATGTAATAAGAAATATTGTGAATGAGCTAAAAGATATTGTAAAGGAGAAAAAACAGAGTGTTGAAATAAGAGTGGATGATAGCATGGTAAATGGAGACATAAATTTGATAGAAAAGGCTTTGAAAAACATTATTTCAAACTCCATAAAATATACGCCAGAGAGAGGAAAAATAGAAATTGAAGCTGACAAAGATGGACAGTATGTCCATATACTGGTAAGAGACAACGGGCGAGGAATAAAAAAAGAAGAGCTGGAAAAAATATTTGAACCATTTTATACAAGCGAGAAGGGCGGCGTCGGGCTGGGGCTGGCGATAGCCAAAAGCATAGTGGAGGGGCACGACGGCAGAATATGGGCTGAAAGCGAATTTGGAAAAGGAACAACATTTCATATATTGCTAAAGAGGGTTAGAAAATGAAAATTCTGTTTGTGGATGATGATGCCGGCATACTTGAAGCTGCAAAAACAGCTCTGGAATTGTATGGATATGATGTTATCACAGCTTCTTCTGGAGAGGAATGTCTTCAAAAAATTGGAGATGCTGATATTGTTTTTTTGGATATAAAGATGCCGGGTATGAACGGAATAGAGGTTTTAAAGGAGATAAAGAAAAGGAATAAGGATTTGCCAGTTATAATGATAACTGCATATGCTACCGTTGATACAGCGATAGAAGCAATGAAAGAGGGAGCTTTTGACTATATAAGGAAACCATTTGATGTTGAAGAATTACGCTCAAGTCTGCTTGCTGCCATTGAAGACATAAAATTCAACAAATTGAAGGATTTTTATGGAGAGGATGCAATAGAAAAATTCAATAAAATGAGCAAAGGAAAGGGTATATATTTAGCAAGGCAAGATATGGGAATAAATGCAATATTTATTCCATTGGAAAAGGATTTGAGGATAAGGGATATGGAAGAAATTAAGGAGGATATAGAGAAACATATAAGAAAAAATGTGCCCATACTTGTGCTGAATATGGAATATATTTTCAAAGAATATGAAGAGAAAACAAAGGAATTCATAGAATGGCTAAATAAAAAAGCAACTTCTCTTAATTGCAAGCTCATTATGTCTGCAAAAATTGGAAAGCTGGATGAAGAGCGTAAGAGAGAATTGCAGGAAATGATTGCTGATATCCATCTCAGCATATTAACAGATTCAATTTCGAGCCATTTAAGAAGAAAAATAATAAGTCTTCTTTCAGATGGAAAAAAATATTCTTTCACGAGAATTGCACAGGAGATAAAAATAAAAGATAATCCAAAATTGAGTTTCCATTTAAAGAAATTGAAAGATGATGGAGTCATAGCACAGGATGACGAAAAAAGATATTATCTTACAAAATTGGGGAAAGAAATAGCAAATTTTATAGAAGATATTAAGAAAAACAAAATTGGAAAAGGAAAAATTTTATGGCTGACTGATTAATAGCCGAGAGCAGCTTTTATTTCCTCCAAGATAACTTCTTCTGGAACCGCTCCCACAATTTCTCTCGTCTCATTTATAACAATTTTTGGCACGCCCATAACATTATATTTTTGAGCGAGATGTGGAAATTCTATTACTTCCACCATATCTCCAGTTATCCTTTCATTTTCAATTGCCATTTGATGGGCAGTATGCACTGCTATCGGGCAGTAAGGACAGGTGGGAGTGACAAAAACCTGAATATGAACATCGCTATCTATTTTTCTGATTTCTTCTTTGATGTTTTCTTTAAGATTCGTCCTTCCCCGCGAAGCATCTATAACATCTTCAAGTAATGTTGAAAATTCATAACCAGAGGGTATACCAAAAAATCTTATTTTATATTCATTTTCACCAAATACGAGTGTTGCTGGAATTTTATTTATTCTGTATTTTTCAACCAGCTCCTTCTCCTTTTCAAATTCATAAATTTCGAGTTTTATTTTTCCATCTGCAAGCTCTGTTAAAGTTTCCAAAATTTCTTTTGTTTCTGCGCAATATCTGCATTTGTAATGCTCTGTGAAATATAATATCCTTACATCTTTTTCCATTTCATTTGCAAACTTTCCTTTTATAGACTTTTTATCTTCCTCGTTTATCAATTCCATGCTCTGGATATGCATAGCCATATATAAATTTTAGCTGTGCCTAAATTTGGATTTAAATTTTAAATATTGCTTGTATTTTTAATTCATGAAGCAATATATTGCCATTATAGTTTTTTTATTGCTTTTGGGCACAATACAGGCTGGTATAATAAATGAGAAAAGAAATTTTGATAACAATAGAGAAAAAATAAACGATGCTATTTTTGATAAGGTAATTGAAAGCATTATGAAATCAGCTCATATGTCGGCAATGTCAGCATGCATTGTTAAGAATGGCAAGGTAGTTTGGGCAAAAGGATATGGATTATATGATAGGGAAAATGGAAAGGAGGCAGGCAATGAAACAATATATCTCGTTGCTTCCATTTCAAAAACAATAACAGCCACAGCGATCATGCAATTGTATGAGAAAGGATTGCTTGGTATCGATGATGATGTGAATAGGTATCTCCCATTTCCTCTAAGAAATCCAAATTATCCTGATGAGCCAATAACAATAAAAATGCTGCTTTCTCATACTTCCAGCTTGGCTGTTGACCCTCCTGCCTTTTATTGCTATTTTCCTGGAGATTTAGAAATAAAGGGATATCCGTATCCATGGCTTGAAGAATATCTTGTGCCGGGAGGAATGCATTATAAGCCGCAAGTGTGGAGCGATGCTATGCCTGGAGAAAAGCTGCAGTATGCAAATGTTGGCTTTTCATTGCTTGGCTATATTGTCGAGCTTGTTTCAAATGAGTCTTTTGAGCAATACTGCCAGCAAAATATTTTCAAGCCACTGAGAATGCACAACACAAGCTTTTTCCTTAAAAATTTAAATATAAGCAGGATAGCCGTTCCATATGAATATAGAGACAAATATGAACCATTGTTGCATTATGCAATATTGGATTATCCGGCAGGCGGGTTGAGGACGAGTATCATGGATTTAGCCCATTTTTTAATCGCTCATATGAACAATGGTGTTTACAATGGCATTAGAATATTGAATGAAAGCAGCATAATGGAAATGCACAAAGTTCATGCTCGTGGAAAATATTTCTTTGACTATGGCTATGGTTTTCAGATATGGCATATTGGGGGCGATACCTATATAGGACATACTGGCGGCTTGTATGGGGTGGCTACAAAAATGGTTTATCGCGAATCAGATAAAATTGGCATAATATATTTCATTAATAAGGAAGTGAGAAATTTGAGGGAGGTGACTGCTTTTGCAATGATTGAAAGGCTATTATTCTGGAAAGCCACCCATGATATAAAAGAATTGAATCATGATATAATCCAGCAGACGATAGAGGCTGATAAAAGTTTGCTGAATAAAGCTATCTTCTCTTCCATTTCCACGCGGCAGCCACAAGCATGGACAGAAGCAATGCAATAAATCCAAAGGAAGGTGTGAGAAAATGAAAATATCATATGACCCAGATACAGATGCACTTTATATCATATTCAAAAAGGGATTATAGAATAAGCAAGAAATTGGAAAAGGACATTATATTTGATGTATTGGTAAAGTAGAATTTTCTCCTATTCTATACTCCTTTTTCCCACAATCCAAATTCTTCTAATTTTTTCTTTCTTCTCTCTTTTTCAAGGTATCTATATACTGTTGAATGATTTGCTCCTTCAAGCAGCATTTCTATTGCTCTTCTTGCAAATTCTATCTCATCCATTCTCCCTATAATGGCAACGGTATGACCATAGATGGCTACATAAGCGCCAGTTATCTCTTCTATAACTCTCCTTGCCTTTCCATCTTTTCCTATAACTCTGCCAGCAAGCCTTTTTATGTGGCTGCTCCTTTTCCCAGCCCAATCTCTTATATCCAGCAATTCAAAATAATAGTCGTCGTTGAATAGCAATAAAGCTTTTTCTGGAGAAAAGCCACGAGCTATAGCACGAACAACATTTTCCGCATCCAGCTCTTTTAATGAATCATCTCCTTCTATTTTTACTTCTCCTGTTGAAGAATCGATAGTAAGCCTGATTCCATGTTTTTCTATTTCCTCTTTTGTTTTTCCATCTTTTCCTATTAACACAGCAATTCTTTCTCTTGGCACCTTAACATATCTCATCTTTCTCACCCACGATATATCTAAACAAGGACTCTTCATCAACACTTATATATTTCCTGAAAAACTTCGTAATATTTTTAACATCTCTTTTTAAGAATTCAAAAGCCATTGGATTGTCGGTGCCAACAGTTTGTCCAACATCTATAATTACAGGCTCTCCATCATGAATCAAAACATTATATTCAGAAAAATCAGCATGAACTATGCCTGCTTTATACATGAGGCGAAGATATTCAGCGAGTTTGCAAAAAACATATTCAGCATTTTCAATAGCGGCATTTTTAAGCAAAGGCGCAGCTTGACTGACGCTTCCAATATATTCCATAACTATAACATTGCCTTCATTGGCAATTGGCTTTGGCACTCTAACGCCTGCGTCATACAATTTTTTTAGAGTATTGAATTCCTTTTTAGCCCATGCAAATATGATACTACGCCTGTCTTTTTTTACTTTATAAAGGCTGTCATACATAAGATATTTTGAAATGTTTCGAAATGTGGATGTATTGATTCGATATATTTTCACTGCCACAAACTCGCCATCTCTTTTAGCTCTAAAAACATTTCCTTCTTTGCCAGTAGAAATGGGAAAATCGAAGGAGGAAATATAGCCTTTGCTCATCAATTTCCATAAGGATTGCAGGGTTGCTTTCTCAAAAACCTCTCCTTCTGTTTTGCTTAAAATTTCATCCAATTCCTTTTCCCAGCTCATGTAAACACATTGACACTATCTGGCAATAAATTTCTTCTTACAAGATTTGCAACCTGTGTTGGAGTGTAGCGATATATGACATCTGCTTTTTCATCCTGAAAATCCCATGGTCTTATAATCAGCAAATCCCCATTTTTTATCCATTTTCTCTTCTTTATTTTGCCAGGTATCCTCGCCATTCTTGTTTTTCCATCCTCGCATATAACGCGGAGCCTTCCAGCTCCCATATGCTGCTCTGCAATAGCAAACATCTCTCCCTTGCTTTTGTTGGGTAATGGCACTCTGAGTTCGCTTTCTCCTTCCATCCATAAGGTTAATTATAAGGGATATAAGAATATATCGATATTCACCGGATGCTTTTGTTTTGTTATCAATTGCATGTTACTTAAAGTTACAGTTATAAGTCATCGTAATAATTTTTGGACA
>JAGGYX010000001.1 GCA_021162305.1 Thermoplasmata archaeon
AAGTTGGACCCCATGTCCATTATTCATTAGATTTAAGTTTTTTACCGTTATATTTGTGGAATTTATGATTCCAACATATCCAGCATCACTTGGAACTATCCTACCTTTTTCGTTGACCCAATAATAGATCGGTTTTCCATCCACTTTATTACTCGTATCTATGCTCTGGATATAATGAGATAGGTTCCAGCCGTGAACACCGAAGTTGTACATGTTTCCCGACATTGTGTTGTTAATGAGCGTGTTGTTGGTTGAATGCCAAAGCCCGATGCCCTCACTGTTATTCGAAACGTTGTTGCTCATAAGTATGTTGTTGCTTGAATGAGACAGCGAGATGCCTCTCCAGTTATTCGAGTTAGCGTTGTTGTTCGTGAGGTTGTTGTTGCTGGAATAAGACAGGAGGACGCCGTAGTTGTTGTTTGAAGCGTTATTGTCCGTGAGGATGTTATTATTGCTTGAATACCGCAGCCAGATGCCATCATCATTGTTGCTTATTATGTTGCAATTGTAGATTGAATTGTTGCTGGAATAATAAGCATAGATGCCATGATAATTGTTGCTTATGGTGCAATTATAAATGCTATTATTGCTGGAAGACCCAAGTACGATGCCATCATCATTGTTGCTTATGCTGCAATTGTAAATTGAATTGCCATTGGAAGAATCAAGCCCGATACCATACCCATTGTTGCTTATGCTGCAATTGTAAATTGAATTATTGTAGGAGGAAATCTTCACGCCAAAATTTGGCCCACTATTTCTTATTGTAAATCCTTCTATTGTTACTCCATCTGCAGTGATATTCACAACGTTTCCACTTCCTCCACCATCTATTATTGTCCTATTTCTATTCCCACCGATAAGATTGATGGTTTTGTTCACAATTACATTCTCATAATATGTTCCATTATATACAAAAATTGTGTCTCCATCGCTTGCATTGTCTATTGCATCTTGAATTTTTGTGTAGTTATTTGCTCCAATTCCTCCAACATATAAAACATTTCCTCCTCCGCTTGGCTGTGCCTCCGCCTTGCTTATATCAAATCCATTTTTTATGTTTATGATGATAAATCCAGCAATCAAAATACCCAAAACCAAAAGAAGCATGACTAATACTCTTCTTTTCGTTTATATCGCCTCCAAAATTAAATACAATTTTTGAATTTAAACCTTATGGTTAGGGCATTTCGGATTTATTGAAATTTCTAAAATGGAAGAAAAATTTCTGCTTCCATCAAAATAAAAAATATTTTTGATGTAATTTTCCATTCCATGCGTTATTTTCAATGCTTCTTGAACTTGTATGGCAGCTATTATGCTTGTTGTATTTATATCGGAAGGCATATTTGGCTCGAAATATGAAACGTCTTTGCCAGTGCAGCTGAATCTTTTTTCCATAACTTTTGAATGCGTGACATTCATGCTGCATTGCAGACAAGGCGTTATTGGCGGAATGATAACCTGAACCTTTCCAACCATTCCATGGGTGGCGCCATCTATATATGGTATGCCATAATGATATGCTCTTGCATTTATATACAAACGAGCTTCTATGTTATCGAGGCATCCCAATATGATGTCGTATTCTTTCATCAGATTTTCATCAATATTCTGCACCCTATCAACATAAAAATCAATGCTCACATCAGCAAGCTCTGACAGGCGAGCTGCCATAACCTTGGCTTTATATCTATGCTTCTCAGCATCCTCCTTTCTGA
This sequence comes from Thermoplasmata archaeon, assembly GCA_021162305.1. Classification (GTDB taxonomy): domain Archaea; phylum Thermoplasmatota; class E2; order UBA202; family JdFR-43; genus JAGGXW01. The sequence continues at coordinate 1,722 of JAGGYX010000001.1, forward strand.
AAAAAATGCATCTGCTCAGATTTGAATGCACAACATAATCCATATCCACAATTGTAATTTTTTTATATCCAGAAAGCACGAGATTTTTTGCAGCCTCATTGCCGAGGGCGCCCGCGCCAACAAGCAAAATTTTTTTGCTTTTTACCTTCCTTTCGTCATACCATTCATACAACTTCATACGGGAAAGCATGTCTTTATCGCTCTCGCCAATCCTAAGCATGATGTTAAATAAACAAGATTATAAAAATTTGAGGAAGCTTTATGGAAATGATGAGGCTGCGGAGGATTATGCCGCTGAGCTACATTTCTGGCAATCATAGGCAATTTACACTATCTGGACTCAAAACAAATGTATGAGCTTAATTCTCCTCTGGTTGCAGAAACATCCTTTTCCGGCTGAAAAGAAGATTTGGAGAAACACAAGGGCAAAGTTTGTAAAATCACTGTTTCTTTTTTGATAATTCACTCTCTTTATTTGAAAATAAGCAGCTTTATTCGATTATTCAATACAGGTGAGAATTAAATTTAATTATCTATGTTGCGTTGCATTCAGATAAAAAGAATTCATGTGGGTATATTGCCCAGAAAATATTAAAGGAGTATTTAGTTGAGGGAGGCTGTATCAGCAAGAATATTTGATGAGCCTGTGAGAGTAAGAAGCCATGGTGGAAGAGTTAGGGCAATAGTATCTGAGGACGTACACATTGATGTAGCATTTATTGGTGCTCCATCATCTGACTATGCGGGGAACTGCAATGGTTTATATGGTCCACATGCATGTGGATGCATACAGTACAGTGTACTAGATCAAATAGGCGATCCAGATCGAATTATGAGTGGAACATTGAGAATAACAAGAAGTCCGACAAGACTGAAGATAGCGAAGAATGCTGTAAAACTCGCTCATGCAGCAGGCTATATTTATGATGGCTGTTCTTTTCAGGCAGGAGCAGGAGGGATCTCGCTGGCTTTCACAAAGTTCCTCGGTGAACTTCTGGAAAGAGAGGGATATGTTGCCTCATGGGCTATGGGTGGAACAACCAAGATTTCAAGGTGATTGTTCTTCCAAACCTCTATGGAGATATCCTGACAGATGAAGCTGCTCAGATCCAGGGAGGCATCGGCACGGCCGGAAGTGCAAACATTGGAAAGAGATACGCCATGTTTGAGGCAATTCATGGAACTGCATTGAGAATGGTTAAGGAAGGAAGAGCAAAGTATGCTGATCCAACAAGCATAATAAAGGCTGCTGCAATGCTTCTCGAGTACATCGGCTACAAAGAAAAGGCAAAACGCCTTGAAATGGCTCTGGATATTTGCATCCAGTATGAGAAGAAGATTGTTGTTACGGGAAGAAGTGATGGGGTAACAACAGCTGAGATGGCAGACTATATAATAGAAACACTGAAAAATGAAAACATTGAAAAGAAGTGGATGAATTACCATAGGTAAAATGGTAAAATTAACGGAGCTAATATTTCGAGATGCACATCAATCGCTTATAGCTACGAGAATGCGAACAGAGGACATGCTTCCTGCCTGCCCTCTTCTCGACCAGATAGGATACCATTCTATGGAAGTGTGGGGAGGGGCAACATTTGATGTTTCTATTCGTTATCTTAACGAAGACCCATGGGAAAGGCTTAAAAAATTGAGGGAAGCTTTGCCAAACACTTCTCTGCAGATGCTTGAAAGGGCCATGAATATCGTTGCCTACAGAAATTTCCCAGACGATATTGTTGAAAAATTTATATACTATGCAAAAAAAGATGGAATTGATATATTCAGAATATTTGATGCACTAAATGATTTGAGAAATCTTGAAGCGCCAATAAAGGCTGTAAAAAAGGTTGGAGGGCATGCACAGTGTGCTTTGTCATACACTGTCAGTCCGGTTCACACTGTTGACAGGTATATTAATGATTTTCTCAAACTCCAGAAGATGGGATGCGATTCCCTTGCAATTAAAGATATGGCAGGTATGATAACTCCCAAGAGAGCTTACGAAATAATCAGTGGTATGAGGGATGCTGGCGTAAAGATACCAATAGATCTCCATACACACTGCACATCCGGTATGGCAGGAATGGCATACATGAAGGCTTTAGAGGCAGGCGTGGACATTGTTGATACAGCCATCTCCCCATTTTCCTGCGGCACCGCCGCGCCGCCGACGGAATCTGTTGTTGCAGCCCTTAAAGATACCGAGTATGACACAGGATATGATTTAAAATTGCTTCTCGAGGCAAGAAAATATTTCCTTAAGGTATGGGAAAAATACAAGCCATATCATAAAATGGCATCTTTGAGGGTTGATCCCTCTGTTACATATCATCAAATACCGGGAGGGATGCTTTCCAATCTTCTATTCCAGTTGGAACAGCAGGGTAAGGCAGATAAATATGAAGAAGTGCTAAAAGAAATTCCGAGAGTGAGAAGGGATTTGGGATATCCGCCTCTCGTTACACCCACCTCCCAGATTGTTGGTGTGCAGGCTGTTTTAAATGTTCTCTTTGGAAGATACAAAAAGATAGCAAAAGAAACAAAGGAATATGTCAGGGGTATGTATGGAAAGCCACCCGGAGAAATATCGAAGGAGGTATATGAGATTGTCCTCGGCAAGAACTGGAAAGATGAAATAGTTGAAGGCAGACCATCCGATTACCTTGAGCCAATGTTTGATAAAAGGAAAAAAGAACTTGAGGAAATGGGATTGCTGAAAAAGCCTGAAGATGTTCTTACCTATGCTTTATATCCAGATATAGGGTTGAAATTCCTGAAAGGAGAAGTCAAGCCTGAGAAAATAGTTGTTAAGGAAAGCATTTCAGCGCCAAAAATTCCTGCCAGATATAAGATAAAGGTGGATGGAGAGCTTTACAGCGTGAATGTGAAGTCTGATGCTGAGGTGGAGATAGATGGAAAGAGCTATAAAGTTGAGATAGCAGAGATGGAGAAGGATGCTAAAAAAGAGGAGCATGGAGAAATTGTTATAAAATCTCCAATGCTGGGTGTGATAATAAAAATAAAGGTTAAGGAAGGACAGAGAGTTAAAAAGGGTGATACGGTAGCAATACTTGAGGCAATGAAAATGGAGAATGAGATACTTGCTCCTGCTGATGGCATTATCAAAAAAATAAATGTTAAAGAAGGACAGAATGTTAATGCAGGAGATATAATTGCAGTAATGGGATGAGAATGAATGCGTTAGAACTTGCTTTTGTTGGAATAACCATAGTCTTTTCAACACTTTCAATACTTGCTGTGATAACGTACATTACAGGAAAAATTGCCATGAGGTTTGGAAGGAAGGATAAAAGAAAAATTGCAGCCATAGTTGCAAGGCTTCATGCAGAGGGTAGATTATAATGATGGGCATATTTGAAATGGGACTGGAATTCATCTCAATAAAACAGGTTATAATGATAGTTGTGGGAATAGTGTTGTTATACCTTGCCATATGGAAAAAGATGGAGCCTTTGCTTCTTGGCCCCATAGGTTTTTCGGCAATACTGGCAAATTTATCATTTCCTGGCATAGCGTCTCCTGCAGATTTTATGGAGTTAATCTATAAATACCTCATAAGAACGGAGTTGATACCTCTATTCATTTTTCTCGGCATAGGAGCAATGACAGATTTTAGCCCCCTTATTGCAAATCCAAAAACGTTTTTGCTGGGAGCCGCCGCCCAGGTAGGAATATATCTTGCCATGCTTGCCGCCATAATATTTGGATTCAATCTTGAGCAGGCAGCTGCAATAGGAATAATTGGAGGGGCAGATGGTCCTACCACCATATATACCGCAACAAAATTAGCTCCAGACTTACTGGGGCCAGTGGCTGTTGCAGCTTATTCATATATGGCTCTTGTTCCAATAATACAGCCTCCCATAATAAAGTTGCTTAC
>JAGGYX010000075.1 GCA_021162305.1 Thermoplasmata archaeon
GAAATATACAATATGCGAGATTTAACAATCACTGGAGAAAATATGGAGAATACAATAATAGATGGTAATTTCAATAACGATGATGTTGTATCAATTCATTATAGCAATGGCATAAAATTATCCAATTTCACAATAAGGAATAGTGGGCAAAGCTATTATTACTCTGGTTTGGGAGCATCGTATTTAGAATATTGCGAAATATCGAATTGCAAATTTGAAAATAATTTTCATGGAATCATTATGTATAAATCAAGCCATAACAAAATTAAAAATTGCATTTTCAATGATTTGCAAGGACAATCAATTTTAATTACAGTAAATTCAAACTATAATGAAATAAAAAATTGTCAATTCAACTATGCAAACTGGACTGGCACATATGTTTACAAATCAAAGGAAAATAAGATAATAGATTCTACTTTCTACAGCTGTAATATAGCAATTGACATTTCCTTTTCTCAAGATTGCCAAATAGACGGCGTTACAGTATATTCGTGCGGTACTGGAGGTAGTGTTAGCCTATTTATAGGTGAATCTCAAGGTGTTATGGTGCAGAATTGTAATATATCAGAAAGCAAGAATACTGGCCTAGCAGTTTCTCAGAGCAACGATATAATTATCTCAGATTCTTCTTTTATGAACGATGTTGCAGGCATTATTTTGTATAATGCATATAATTCGCAGATAAAAAATTGCACTGTTTCGGGTTCTACATATAGCGGTATTTCAATTGAGTATTCAAGTCAAGATAAAATAATAGATACGGTTTCGAGAGACAATGGTTATCATGGCATTCTTTTATATTACTCGGATAGCAATGAAGTTAAGAATTGTGAGCTTGCTGGAAACAAATATTTTGGTATCGATATATATAAAGGAGAAGGAAACAATAATGTAAGATATTGTACCATAAAAGAAAATAAGGCATGCGGCGTGTATCTGTTTGAAACAAAAAATGATGTAATAAATTATAACAATATCATAGACAATGGGTGGGGAATGTTTGTTAACAATAGTATTGCAGATGCAAGATATAACTACTGGGGAAGCATATTTGGTCCACTCACATTTGGACTATTTGGAGATGGAATATGGTGGACTAAAGGAAGCAAGGTAAGCTTTTTCCCATGGGCACTTGCGGAAATAAAATAATTATATCTCCACGCCGTGGCGGCGCCACCATGCCTTCAAATCTTCCTTTATTCTTTCAATATATTCCGGTTGCTTGAGCAGATGGCGGAATCGTCCCTGAGTTTTCAGGTATTCTTCAATTGGCAAAAATTTTGGCTTATATGTTATTTTTATATCCTCGCCATGCTCGCTTTCCCATAGTGGAAACAGCCCTGTTTCAGTTGCAAGTTTTATTATTTCTATGCCTTTACTCGGGTCACTTCTCCAGCCAGTTGGACAGGTGGATATTGCGTGAAGGAAGCGAGGTCCATCGATACTAAAAGCTTTCTCCACCTTCCTTTTGAAATCCCTTAAAAATGCAATGTTGACAGTAGCCACATATGCAGCACGATGGGCAACCATTATCTCTGCAACAGGCTTTTTAGGACGGATATTTCCAATAGGATTTACCATTCCCACTTCGCTTGTCGTTGTCCATGCCCCGTATGGCGTCGCACCACTACGCTGTATGCCAGTATTCATATAAGCTTCGTTATCATACATCACATAAAGCACATTATGACCGCGCTCAACCATCCCGCTCAACGCCTGCATGCCTATGTCGGCTGTGCCGCCGTCGCCGCCAAAGCATATTATATTTGCCTTCTCACCTTGCTTTTTCATCGCAGCTTCTATTCCGCTAGCCACTGCAGCAGCATTTTCAAATGCAACATGAACCCATGGTATACGCCATGCCGTGCGAGGATATTCTGTTGTAGCTACTTCTAAGCAGCCAGTGGCGTTGACAACAATTGTATTTTCGCCAGATATTGCAAGGATATGCTTGACTATTATTGGAGCCGCACATCCCGCACACATTCCATGCCCGGGGGCAAAAAGCCAGTCATTCTTCATTTCATCTCCTCCTTTTCTACAGCTTCTTTATCAACTTCTATCCAGTTTATTTTTTCTACCTCGCCTTCCAAACTCTTTTCAGCTATTTCAAGAACTTTTTCAAATGTCTGGAATGTAATGTCTCGCCCTCCCAAGCCCACGATAAAATCAATTATTTTTGTTTCCGTTTCTCCATACATTGTAGCCAGCACTTCCCCATATACCGCCCCTCCAAATCCAGGAGAGAAATTTCTGTCAATGACTGCAACAACTTTCTTCCCTTTTAATGCCTTTCTTATCTCGTCCTTGGGAAATGGTCTGAATACAGTTATTTTTATAAGTCCAATTTTCTTTCCTTCTTTCCTTTTCATTTTAATGAATTCTCTTGCTGTTCCTGTGCATGAACCCATGGTAATGAAAACAATGTCAGCATCCTCAGTAAATTCCTCATTTATCTTGCTGTAATTTCTACCAAATTTCTCTCCAAATTCTTTAAAAACTTCATCTATAACATGCTTGGCTCTTTCCATTGCAAGATGCTGTGCATACCTGAACTCCATATAATGACGGGGCGAGCCGAAGGCGCCAAAAGTGGCTGGATTTTTTGTATCAAGAGTGCGATACCTTGCCTTAAACTCTCCGAGAAATTCATCAACCTGGTCCTGCTCTGGAATATCAACAGGCTCCATTGTATGTGTCAAAACAAAAGCATCCAAGCCAACCATAGAAGGCAATAAAACTCGCTTATCTTCAGAGATTTTAAATGCCATCAAAATCAAATCAAGTCCCTCCTGATTGCTTTCAGCATAAAACTGGAGCCAGCCTGCGTCACGCTCTGCCATTGTATCCTGATGGTCGCACCATATATTTATTGGAGCACTTAAAGCACGATTGCCAATCCCCATTACTATCGGTAAACGCATTCCACTGGCTATAAACAAAATTTCATGCATCAAAGCCAAGCCCTGAGATGCTGTAGCAGTTCCAACTCTCGCTCCTTTCAAACTTGCTCCTATGGCAGCAGAAATAGCAGAATGTTCTGAATCAAGGGGTATGAACTCTGCGTCTAACTCGCCGTTGGCAACAAATTTGGATATCATTTCTGGAACAAGTGTTGAAGGCGTTATTGGAAACATTGGAAATACATTTATTTTTGCAAGTTTAAATGCATATGCAACAGCTTCATTACCACGTAGCATCGTTTTCATCATTTCACCTCCTTAACAAAATCAATGGCTTTAACAGGACATTCATTAACGCATATTCCACAACCCTTACAATAATCATAATCTATGATTGGAACTGGAAGCTTTTTCAATGCTTCTTTTGGAGCTGGCTTTTCAGAACCATCTTCCTTATATATAGATGGCTCAGGGCAAAATTCCCAGCATATCATGCATCGAATGCATTTGGTGTAATCTATTATAGGCTTGAATGTTCTCCACGTTCCTGTTTTATTTTCAATACTATTTCCAGCTTCCTCAACAACAGCTCCTCTTGTTATTTTCATTTTTCCCACCCCAGAATTGTTTTTTCATACGCTTCATGAGCTGCCATGGCATTTTCCTCCTTTTTTGCAGGAGCTCTTTCCTTTATGGCGAGCATGACATTTTCTATGCTTACATTTTTTATTGCCTTTGAATAAGCTCCCAGTATGGCAGTATTTACAATGGGCGAAGCAGAAGAGCCAAGTTTATGGGCTAAAGCTATTGAGGTTGCATCGAAAGTTGCAATTTTATAATTGAAATCATAGTCAGCTGGGCTTTTAGATGTGTTTATAATTATTGTTCCACCCTCTGCAAGTCCTTCTGTAACATTTATTATTTCAAGCAGGCTTGGATCAAGAACAACAACTGCATGAGGCGAGTAAACATTCATTCTTATATCAATGGGCTTTTCATCTATTCTTGTAAATGCCTGAACTGGTGCTCCTCTTCGCTCAACTCCAAAAAAGGGAAATGATTGTGCATGGTATCCTTCTTTAAAAGCAGCCATTGCAAGAATATTGGCGGCTGTGACAGCTCCCTGACCACCTCTTCCATGGAAACGCACTTCAAACATGATGGTAAATGATATGGAATAGAAATAATTTTTGATTGAATTCTGATTCCTCTCATTTCCCAATTGCGGTCATCTTTCACAAAACTTAAAAAACAAAAAAGCTTATATTGGCAGGGCTCGTGGTCTAGGGGTTATGACGCTGCCCTTACGAGGCAGAGGTCGCCGGTTCGAATCCGGCCGAGCCCATTTCCTACAGAAAATTTATTTGCATCCCCTTTTCCCCATTGCAATCAGTATTTAATCGAGCTGTAATTCATATTGAAAATTCATTTTTATATTTTTCAATGCTGTCTCAAATGCCTCTGAATAGACAAGGCGAGAACCAATCATATGGTAAAGAAGAGAAAATTTTGAAATTATTCCAGATTTTTTAAAAAATTTGTCAAATATGTTACGATATGAAAAGAACTTCTCTGCAATCCATTTTGTGCCATCAAGCAATTCCCATGGAGACATTCTTTTTGGCATATATACAACATGATATAAATCATATTTTTCCCAGTCATATGTCAGGATTCTATGTTCATTGTTCAATTTTTCAAATAATGGGGTGCCAGGAAATGGAGTAAGAATATTTACACCTATTGAGTCCACGCCCAGCTCATAAAGCCTTTCAAGAGTATTGCTGAATACACTGGCATCATCGTTGTCAAACCCAAAGACAAGAGACGCTATCACATTCATTCCATAATCCTTAACAAGGCTCACTGCCTTCTTATATTTCCTCAAATCATTTTTCTTGCCCGCCTCAGTTAAGGCATCTTCTGAAAAAGTTTCCATGCCGACTGCCCATGCGACGCAGCCCGCCTCACTCACCATGCGGAGCAATTCTTCATCGGCAGCGAGCATGTTTATGTTTCCAAAGCATGCAAATTTTTTATTGAGATGCATGAGTTGCCTGAACAATTCTTTTGTATACTTCATGTCAATTGTAAGAGAAGAATCATAAAATATGAAATATTTTCCAGCCATTTTTATTTCTTCTATTACCCTGTCGATTGGCTTTTTAACATAATTGCAACCTATATGCGAGTTTGAAATGGAACAGAATTTACATCTGTAAGGACATCCTCTTGTTGCCTCTATCCCAACCATGAAACCTTTTCTTGCAGCAGGAGACGCTATGGATTTTAAAGGAGGAGAAAAATAAAATGGTTTTAAATCATCTTTTGCTGCATTCTCGAGCACCTTATTCCATATGCTCTCTGCATTTCCTATAACGACAGCATCTGCATGCTGTTTCGCCTCAAGAGGCAAAGCAGATGGATGATAACCTCCAAGCACCACTTTTACTCCTCGCTTCATGAATTCATCAGCAATTTCATATGCTCTGAGAGCAGTGGCTGTAAAAGCCGATATGGCGACGAGGTCAAAATTACTGCTATATTTTATTTTTTCATAATTTTCATCTATTATTTTAATTTTGCATCTTTTGCTCAGAGATGCTATCTGGTATGCTGTTATTGGCTTCCATAATGTGGCTTTCATCACAATTCTATCAAAAAATCCTCTGGCTTTTCTTATTGCTGGTATGACAATAAGCAATTTCAAATCATCCAAATTCTTAACGCTCATATTATGAACGTTAATACAATGGATGTTAATTTATAAATTTTTGGTTAAAGAGTTAGAAAGAAAATCGCAGAAGGGCTATTGTTCATCTTTATGATAGAAATCTAAGAAAACAATTTTATCCTCATTTTTTAGATAAATGTATGATAATCTAAATGGCTTTACATAAACTTCTCTTGTTCCCCATCTGATAAATCTCATGGGTTTTCCAATCTCTGGATTTTCTATAATCTTTTTGATTTGTTTTTTAACTTTTTTCTTGAGTTTTTGATCCTTTATTTTCTTTATTTGTTTAACAAATTTATCATCATATGCAACTTTTACCATTCTTCCAGCATTTCTAAAAATTTCTTGGCATCAAATTCCTTAAACTTTCCTTCTTCATATCTCTTAAAAGCCGCTTCTGTTCGTTTTGCAAATTCCAAATCTTCTTCAAAATTTTTATCGATGTTCTTAGTGCTTTTCAATATTATACGATCTCCATCTCTTATTATTATAAACTTCTCTCCTATATTAAAATGCTTCCTAATTTCGGCAGGAATCACAATTTGACCTTTGGAACTCATTTTAGTTATATCTATTTCAACCATCTTATCATCCTTTAATTTGTAAGACACATCTTACTAATTGCAAGTGCATAAATATATTTTGCGGTTGCGGTTTCATTTATTAGATAGAATATATAGAGCCGGCGAAGGGATTTGAACCCTTGACCTGCTGATTACAAGTCAGCCGCTCTACCGGGCTAAGCTACGCCGGCTTGATTTGAATATAGCCATGGATTAAAAAATTTATGCTTAGCGGGCTCGGGGGGATTCGAACCCCCGGCCATCTGGTTAAAAGCCAGATGCTCTACCTAGCTGAGCTACGAGCCCCTTTTCAAACATATGACAGAGTTATATAAAATTTTTGAGCAATTACAAGAGAATCTGCATGACGCAATGCACTTAAATGAAAAATGGATTATCAATAATGAGGTATTTCGCAATTATAGTTGCAATTGCGGTGCTTGCTATACCTTTTCATGGAAATACAAAAGAAGGAGACGACTGGCTTATCCATGCAAGGATAACAACTCCATATGGATATAATACTACATGGGAAGAGGGTTTGGCAAGGGCAGTAAAAAATGGAGCAAATGTTATTCTTGACTGGGCTGAATTTAGCGATACATATCAAGGCAGAATATTGCATTTCCATGAAAGCCTGCAGCAATTTAGACAGCGTGTGGAATATGTTCATTCTCATTATCCCAGCATCAAATACATGGTTTATTTTGCCCCCTTAGAAATGCAAACATATGATAGCGACATGAACATGGATGGAAAAGATGACGATGGCAAGGAAAGCACATATACAGACCATCCAGAATGGCTTCAGGTGGGTATAGATGGAAGAAAAGCTGTTTTCTATGGCTGCATGCCCGGAATGCCTTTCTGGGTTGGTGAGCATGATGAAGATGTGTGGCTCAGCCCGAGCAATATGGATTATAAAAAAATCATACTCAATGAGGCAAAAGAAATTGCTTCTGCTGGCGTAGACGCCATATGGTTTGATGTTCCTCATTTATGCTTTGATTTTGGCGATGCATGGCAGAATCAATGGAGCAGCGTTGACAATGCAAGCAGGGCAGCTTTTCATAACGACACTGGCTTGATGCTGCCCGCGCCGCCCATTCAGCCAGACTGGAGTGATGAGGCGTGGCTAAAATTTGTGGAATGGCGTTATGAGCAAATTTTGGATTTTGTAAGAGATTTTTATAATGCAATGAAAGCAGCAAATCCAGATTGCAAGCTCATTATAGAAACATCATCAGATGGAAGCGTTCATACAACGCAAGTTGCTTCAGACATCGTAAGAATGCCCTATGTATGCGATGCAATAGCTCATGAATATACTGGGCCATTTCACGAGATTCAATACTATGCATGGCTTAATATGCTTGCCACGTTGAAGCAATGGCATGATTTTGATTTGCAAGCAGGAAAAAATGCTTCATGGCTTCTTTCTTATGTTAAAGAGGGCAAAGTAGATTTGGCTCGATTCCATGCTTCTTTGGTTATAACAATGGGCTTCAATTATTATACTTCTGGTAACATAGGAATGGCTGGGATAGTTGATGAGCAATTTATGCATGATTTTTTTGAATGGCTCAGCAGCCACGATAGCTACTTCTATGGATGGAATAATGATGCTAGCGTAGCTGTTGTGTATTCTCGTTATACTTTAGATTATCTTGATAGAGGAAGTTGGGAAGGATATGCATATCATGATGGCATCAAGGGAATTTTAATGATGCTTTTGGAATCAAACATACCTTTTGAAGTTATAACAGAGAATGATTTGCACAATCTTTCAAAATATAAATTAGTCATTCTTCCAGACTTTGCATGCATGGATGAAAATGATGCAGAGAAAATTAAGGAATATGTCGCTAATGGAGGAAAAATTATTGCAATAAATGAAACCTCGCTATACACAAAATATGGGGCAAAAAGGAATAATTTTCTCCTTAAAGATGTATTTGGCGTCGATTTGAATAATGCAGAGGAGGGAAAAATATATGAAAATATCTATGGCGAGGGAAAAGCAATTTTTACAATCACGCCCATAGCCAGATATTATTACTGGGCGGCGCAGCCATGGAGCAGCATCAGTTACCAAAAAGAGGCAGAGAAGCTAAGAGCTAACTTTCTAAAAATGATTGAAAAAGCAAATGCTTCATTGCCATTCAGCATTAAAGGAAATGCTATTGTAATTCCTTATGAAAAAGGCAGCCAGAAAATGTTTCGCATTTTAAATTTTGATGGCATAAGATATGGAAATGCTGTTCCATCTCCGCAGAATGTGAAGATAAAAATAAAAGGAAATGTAAGCAATGTAAAATTGCTTGATTTTATGGGAGAATGGAGGAACATAGATGTAGAGAAAAATGAAAATGAAAGTATAATAAGCTTCACACTTTATACTCAGGCAACCCTGCTTTATTCATTAAACGAAAGTAAGTTATATGTGACCATAACAAAGCCAAGAGAAGGAATACTTTACTTTATGGACAGGGAAATAATGCCCATTGCATCTGATAAAGCTGTTATAATAGGAAGAATAACTGTTGAAGCAGAAACAAACGGGAATAAAGTGGAATTTTATGTAAATGATGAGCTTAGATATGAGGATGATACCTCGCCTTATCAATGGACATGGAATGAAACAGCCATGGGAAAGCATGAAATAAAAGTTGTTGCATATGGCAGAGGAAAAGCTGAAGATAGATTAGATATAATGATTTTCAATTTATAGTCATGAAAAGCATTGCGATTGCAATCGCTTTCGTCCTTCCTTTCTCAAATTTGGCTAACTTGATGGATGATAACAACGCTAATTTTCCGTATGCAATGGAAAACACAGAAAACATTTCAAAAGCCATTGTTTATATTCTTCCATATGAAAAATGCAGCGATTATTGGGCGAGCGTGTATGGAGATAGGATTTACTATTATGTTTATGGAAATGTTACGGAAGATAGGACAGCGATAGAAAAGATTTTGAAGTAATAAGAAAAGTTTATGATGCTGTTATAATTGTAATACCTGCCGATGATACCAAACTATATTTTCAGAATATGAAAGTAATGGATGAAATAGCTTCAGAGAAAAATTTAGGGATTATATATGCAATATTTCCGAAAGAAAAATATGGGGAGGAAGATAGTTACATTGAAAATGGAAGCAAAATGCATGCTTTATTGTTGCGTGTCAAGGAATTTCTTTCTTCATTGAATGCAACATATAAAATTGCAGTATGGTATGGATGGACATATAGGTGTGATGCCAAAGACATTGTCAATTTTTATGATACCCTGCCATCCAGCCTAAAAAGCATGTATGCAGTATGGCTTGATGAGGAGTATGCAGACAAAGTTAAAGATATTTATCTTTATGGCATGCCCCACGATATTCTGTTTATAACTGAGGCATATGACAAGGAGGAGATAGCAAGGTATTCTTGCTTGTATTATAATCAAATGCTTGTTACTGGATATGAGGGCGCTTCCAGCTGGCGAGAATGGAAAGAAAATATTGAGGAAATGCTTTCTGTATGTAAATGCAGCAAGATCGGAATATGGATATTTTATGATATCGGCGATGGCGCAGGCGAGGAATATGCAGCGTTTATAGACGGAAAACTCGTAAATTTCAATTTCAGTTACAGCATTCCATTTCAGAAGGGCTTTTCATATGCAGCATGGTGGAATGATATTTATTTAAGCCAGGATTCTGATGCATCTCTAAAAAATTTACACGAAACAGGAACAGAATATGTTTCTTTAATAACGACTTGGTATCAAAATGATGAGGGCTCGACACAGATTATGCCAGATAGAAATGCGACGCCAAGCGATGAATCGATAATACATGCCATAAAAACAATTCATTCGCTGGGCATGAAAGTCATGTTGAAGCCACATGTTGATTTGTATAATGAAAAATGGCGCGGCGAGATATACTTTCAAAATGAACAACAATGGCGGGCATGGTTCAAAAGCTATAAAAATTTCATATGCCATTATGCACGGCTGGCGGAGCAGCATGGCGTCGAGATATTCAGCGTGGGTTGCGAGCTCGTGAAAACCACGCAAAGGGAAGAATGGTTTGATGTGATAGAAGCGATAAGAGAGAATTTTTCTGGCTTGCTAACCTATGCTTCCAACTGGGACAACTATGGCAACGTTTCTTTCTGGAATGCTCTCGATTTTGTAGGGATAGATGCGTATTTTCCTTTAACAAATAAAAATAATCCGAGCATGGATGAACTAATGAATGCATGGAAGAGATGGAAGCATGGTATAGAAGAAGTTCATAATGCAACGGACAAGCCAATCATTTTCACAGAAATTGGCTATAGAAGCATAGATGGCTGCAACCGCGACCCTTGGAATTGGCAAAGGCATGGCAAAATAGATTTGCAAGAGCAGGCAGATTGCTATGAGGCAGCATTTAGAACATTTTGGCATGAGCCGTGGTTCTATGGCTTTTACTGGTGGATGTGGTATCCAAATACAAGTATTGGAGGAAAAGATGATGATAGCTATACTCCTTACAAAAAACCAGCGGAAAAGATATTGAAAAGATATTATCTCGGAATCAATTTAAGTGTAGAAATAGAAAAGCCAAGAATGGGCTATCTATATATTTTTGACAGAAAAATAATGCACATAGGAAAAACAATTGCAATAGGAAAAATAACAGTAGAAGTGAATGCAAAAAATGCAACTAAAGTGGAATTTTATGTTGATAATGTTTTGAAAGAAGTTGATGAATCATTGCCATATGAATGGCTATGGGACGAATTTTCCTTTGGACGACATGAGATAAAAGTTGTTGCATATAAAAATGAAAGAACAGCAGAAGATTCTGTGCATGTGTTTAAAATTTTTTAAATCTTAAATTGACAGCTTCTTATGCAGATGGAGCATATGAC
>JAGGYX010000004.1 GCA_021162305.1 Thermoplasmata archaeon
CATATTAAATTTCTTGTTAATCAGGCAAGGGATAACAGCAAAGATTATTATCATCCAGAAATGGGCTTTAATTATAGAATGACTAATATTGAGGCAGCCTTAGGTTTGGCACAGTTAGAAAGGATTGATAAATTCTTAGAAAAGAAAAGAAATTTCAGGAAAATATATCAAAAAGTTTTAGGTGAATTGTCTTATATAAGATTTCAACAAGAATACGATAATGCCTCTGGCAGCTGGTGGCTTACCTGTATTAAGATTGAGAAAAATGATATAGACATCGACAAGTTAAGACTAAAATTAAAAGAAAAAGGAATCCCCAGCAGAAGGATTTTTATGCCAGCAAGCGAAATGCCTTATTTGAAGAAATTTTCAAAATCCTGTCCGAATGCCTATGAGATTTATAATCAGGGTATATGCCTACCCAGTTCCACTTTGAATGAGGAAGAGGATATAAGGAAGGCAGCCTTGATAATTAAGGAAATCTTAAATGGATAAAAAGAGGATTGTTTTAATTGGTGGCGGTGGACATTGTAAGGTGGTTATATCAATATTAAAAAAGTTAAATAACTTTGAAATTGCAGGTATTGTTGATAATTACAAAGTAGGGAGTTTAATAAGTGGAATTAAAGTAATAGGCACAGATCATGATTTAAAAAATATTTACAAAAGCGGTGTACATTATGCGTTAGTTACAGTAGGCAGCATTAAAGATAATACAAAAAGATATAAATTATTTAATATGGCGAGGGAATTTGGTTATAAATTTCCAGTGGTTATCTCACCTGAGGCTATTGTTGATAAAAGTGTTAGGGTAGATGAAGGAACTGTTATTATGCCCGGATGTATAATTAACATTGATTCATCTATAGGCAAAAATTGCATTATAAATACTGGTGCAATAATAGAGCACGATTGTAAAATAGGAGACCATTGTCATATTGCTCCTGGTGTGCATATTTCTGGGGAGGTAAATATAGGGGAATTAAGTTTTGTTGGTATAGGTGCTACAATAATTCAAGGAATTAAAATAGGTAAAAATGTTACTATCGGTGCAGGGAGCGTAGTAATAAAAGATATACCTGATAATGTAATTGCGGTAGGAAACCCGGCGAAAATAATAAAAAGCAAAAATGATGATTAATGTGTTTATATTTACCAGCACCCGTGCAGATTATGGCTTGCAGCGTTGGATTATAAAGGAAATGCAAAACGATAATAATATTACTACCTATGTACTGGTAGGGGGTACTCATCTTTTACAAGAATACGGGAATACAATTGAAGAAATTTTAAAAGATAATATAAAAAATATCATAAAATTGCCTTTCTTAGATACATCGTTGAATATTTCTTTAGATGCTTCTTCTTTAACTTCTTCGGTTGGAAATGGACTTATTAAAATATCGCAGATTTTTGATACTTACAAACCTAATTTTATAATTTTATTAGGTGACAGATATGAACTTCTTATTATGGCTATTGCAGCTTTATTATATCAGATTCCTATTATTCATCTTCACGGAGGGGAGAATACAATCGGTGTGATAGACGAACAAGTCCGTCATGCTATAACTAAGATGGCTCATATACATATGCCCTCAACCACTTTATATGCAGAAAATATAAGTAGGATGGGAGAAGAAGATTGGCGGATTCATATTGTTGGTGCGCCAGGTCTTGAGAATATAAAAAGATTAGAATTGTATAAAAAAGAAGAAATTTTGAAATTAACCGGGATCGATGTTAATAAAGATACTGTGATCTGTACCTATCATCCAGTTACTCTTGAAGGCGAAGATAGTGTAAGATGGCAGACACAAAATTTATTAGAGGCATTATCAAAATTTGATTTACAAATAGTTTTTACCAGACCTAATGCAGAAGTAGGTTCAGATGAAATAGTAAATATGATAAAGAAATTTGTAAATGATAATCCCAGGGCATATTTTTTTGACAGTCTTGGTTCAAGGTTATATTTAAGTTTTTTAAAGTATGCAAAGGCTATAATAGGTAATTCCTCAAGTGGTATTATTGAAGCTCCTTCTTTTTCTATCCCTACAGTGAATATCGGGAACAGACAAGAAGGAAGATTACAACCTGAAAGTGTTATTCAAACAGGTTATTCAGTTGATGAAATTTATAAAGGCATTGAAAAAGCCCTGTATGACAGAGAATTTCTGGCAAAAATAAAAACGATAAAAAATCCTTATGGGGATGGTAATACCAGTAAATATGTAATTGAAGCAATGAAAAGGATATTAAAAATTCCCAAAGAAAAACTTTTAAAAAAGAGATTAGATTTTGAGGTAAAAAAGAATGAATGGCATAGATACTTCTAAAGTTTTTATAATCGCCGAAGCTGGTGTAAACCATAATGGAGATATTCGTTTAGCCTATAAATTAGTTGATGCTGCTAAAGAAGCAGGAGCAGATGCAGTAAAATTTCAGACATTTAAAGTAGAAAATGTGGTCTCAAAAATCGCTGAAAAAGCTGAATATCAGAAAGAAACCACCAATTCTGAAGAGTCTCAATACGAAATGATTAAAAAACTTGAGCTTTCATTTGAAGATTTTGTGAAAATTAAAGATTATTGTGATAAAAAAGG
>JAGGYX010000096.1 GCA_021162305.1 Thermoplasmata archaeon
CTCATCTTCTTGTTAGAATTTCACATCCATCTTTCTCCACAAGCAATGTATGCTCTGCTTGGCTCACTATTCCATTTCTTGCTTCTACAAGTGTATTGTATTTATGAATAAGCCTTTTTTTAAGAAGGAAGTTTAATTTCATTTCCACTCTTTCCCCATATAAATTTCTCAACCATCTTTTGGCAAAAGGCAATCCATCAAAGTGTTTTATAAGCTGGCTGGTCAGAGGAGATTTCTTGATAACCTGATATATGTTGCCATGCCCTGCATCCACAACATATCCAATGCCAGTTGTTACGAAAGGCTCGATAGCAACAACCTGCCCTTCTTTCAATTTTATTTTACTTCCATCAAAATAATTTGGGATTGAAATGCCAGCATGGAGGCGATATCTTTCTATAGAATGCCCCTGCAAATTCTTTATTGGCTTGAAATTGCATTTTGATATGCTATCCTCTATAACTTTTCCAATGTAACCAATTTCTATCCCTTCTTTTACAACACTTATTGCATTTTCAAGGGCAATTTCAGCACATTCTATCAGCTTAGCATGTTCATTGCTTTCCACCTCTACAGTTAAGGCAGTATCACCAATATATCCATCTACATGCGTTCCAACATCTATTTTTACGACATCCCCTTCCATGAATTTTTTTTCATCATTCCAGCTCGGCGTATAATGAGCTGCAACACTATTAACTGAGATATTGACAGGAAAAGCAATTTTCGCTTTCTTTTTTATATATTCTTCAATTTTTTCAGCAACTTCCAAATAGCTTACCCCCTCTTTAATGCTCTCAGCTCCAATTTTTAAAGCTTCTCCTGCTATTTTTCCTGCAAGGCGAAATTTTTCATACATTCAATTCCTCCTTTTTTATTGCTCCCTCTCTTATCACTTTTATTTCCCCTTCAGATAAATCGACTATCGTCGAGGGCACGCCATGCAATTTTCCTGCATCTATATACATTGCAACGCTCTTGCCAAGCTGCTTTTTTGCAATTTTTATTTCATATGGCGCCACCATACCATGTAAATTTGCACTTGTAACTGTCACTGGAAAGTATTTTGAAATTTGCATGGCAATTTCGTTTGCTGGCACTCTTATCGCAATTTTTTCTTTTGAAATATAGTCTGGAATAATATCCTTTTTATATAAAATGATTGTGAGTTTTCCAGGCAGAAATTTTTTTGCCATTTTAGATGCAAGCTCATTCACATATGCATATTTTTCAATTTCTTTTACGCTTGAGATGCATATTGGAAGTTGCAGTTCCAATGGTCTTCTTTTAATTTCATATATTCTCATGACTGCTTCTTCAATGAATATGTTTGCTCCAAGAGCATATAACGTGTCAGTTGGATATACAACGAGTTTGCCCTTAGCCATTAATTCTATTGCTTTTTCTATTTCATTCATCTTTTTTTATTAAATCGCCAAGCGTGAGAGGCTTTTTCTTTATATTCTGCACCACATGCCCTTCAACTTTTTCAAAAAGTTGTATTTCAAGCAATTTTTCGAGTTTTTCGACTGTTTTATCTGGAGGACGTAATTCTTCATTTTCTATCTTTGCAATTGTCGTTGTTTTCTCTCCAACTTTTGCTCCAAGTTGTTCTCGGCTCCATCCTCTCGCCTCTCTCGCCTTCCTTATTTTTTCTCCCCAGCCCGGAAGCAAATCGCGATCCATATTTTGAAAAACATCCTTGCTATAAGGAACGATTTTTTTAATCTGTTTTGATATCACCCTCTTCTTTTTAATTGTTAATGGTTTTCCAAATTTTTTGCATTCATCGCATACCATCATCTCAACGCCTTCTATCAAAACAGGATAAAGTTTCCTTGCTTCTCTTCCACAAACTTCGCAACGCATGTCTGTAAACAAAAAGCCATGCAAAAATTTTTCTCTCGCTTTCAATTACATATCATGCTCATTAATGCTGACTTCCATATCCATTCCTCATTTTCAGGAGGGACTTCGCAACGCATAACCATGAAAAAGCTGGCAGAAGGAGCGAAAAAGAAGGGTTTGCATTTACTTGCCACTGGCGACTGCCTGCAGCAGGCATGGATAAATGAAATTAAAAAAGGAGAAATGGAAGATGGCATCATCTCATATAACAACATGAGATTTATTCTATCTACAGAGATAGAGGACATGCACAGAGTTCATCATCTTATTCTATTTCCATCTTATGATTCAGTAAATGAATTCAAAAAAAATATTGAGAAAAAATGCATGGATTGCGATGAAGGCAGACCGCATGTTTCATTAAATCAAGCAGAATTGCTTGACCTTGCCATAGAAACAAATTCTTTGATTGGAGCAGCTCATGCATTTACGCCATGGACGAGCTTATATGCATATTTTGATAGTATTTCATGTTATGGAGGCGAGCCACATTTCATCGAACTTGGATTGAGTGCAGATGCAAACTATGCAGACAGAATAAAGGAATTAAATGATATAACATTTCTTTCTAACTCAGATGCCCATTCCCCATCGCCATCTCGCCTTGGGAGAGAGTTTAACAGAATGGATGTAAATGAAATAACATGGAGCGAAATTGAGAAAGCTATAAAAAAGGGCAGGATAACAAATGTTGGATTTCCTCCCGAGAAAGGAAAATATAACAGGACGGCATGCACTTCCTGCTACCGCCAGTATAGTATCGAAGAAGCAAAAAAGTTGAAATGGAGATGCTATTGTGGAGGAACAATAAAAAAAGGAGTTAGAGATAGAGTAGAAGAACTTGCCAATTTTGAAAAGCCTCATCACCCAAAATGGCGCGGAGATTATATTCACATGCTTCCCTTAGCTGAGATAATATCTCATGCTTTGCATACCCCTCAAAACTCTTCTGTTGTTATAAAAAGATGGAATGAGCTGCTTCGCCTTGGAAATGAAATAGAAATAATGCTCGACATTGATTTAGAAAAAATAAGAAAAGCTACGCCTCCCGCCATTTATAATGCAATAAGGGCATTCAGGGAAGGAAAAATAAGAATATCACCCGGCGGCGGCGGGCGTTATGGCGAGATTTTCATTGAAGAGCTGGAGGAAAAGGAGGCAATGATTAAATGGAAATGATATGCGGGATAGATGAAGCTGGTCGCGGACCTGTTATAGGACCAATGGTGGTAGCTGCCATATGGATGGAAGAGAAAGAAGAAGAAAAACTTGTTGAGCTTGGCATAAGAGATTCAAAGAAAGTCGCGAGGAGGAAAAGAGAGAAACTGGCTGATTATTTAAAAAAGAAATTTTACCATGAAATCAAGGTTGTCAAGCCAGAGGACATAGATGCTTTAAGGGCTGCCATGAGTATGAATGAACTTGAAGCATACATTTTTGCAAATCTTGCAAATAAAAAATTTGCTTCCATATATTACATAGATGCTGCAAGTGCAAATGAGAAAAGATTTGAAGATATGTTCAAAAAAAATCTGAAATTTGATAGCCTCGTTGTATGTGAACATGAAGCTGATTTAAATTATCCAGTTGTTTCAGCAGCCTCAATCATTGCAAAAGTTGAGAGGGACAGACAAATAAAAGGAATATCAAAAATGCTTGAAAGCAAGCTTGATATGCCTCTTGGTAGCGGTTACCCAAGTGACAAAAGAACAATAAATTTCATTAAGGCATGGATTAAAAAATACAATGAGCTGCCCCCATATACACGTCATTCATGGGATACAATAAGAAAAATAAAAAATGAAATGACGCAAAGCAAACTGAAAGATTATCCATAAAAAATTTAAATGATAGAGCATATACGCATTGTGGGAGCATGGTGTAGCCAGGGATCATAGCGGGCTCCAGTTATGGGGATGATTAGAAGAGGGTCATC
>JAGGYX010000042.1 GCA_021162305.1 Thermoplasmata archaeon
ATATCTATGAATGCATAATATTTACATCTCCCAAAATGCATGCTCACATTGCTTTCGAGACCATTTCCATCTTCGCTTGGTATAGCAATTCTCATATTTTTGAATACCGCATCCATTCAAATATTTTGCTAAATGCATTTTTCCAGAGCCAAACCCAAAAATTAAAATATTAGAAGGTATATATTGGCGAAAATGAAGTTTGATATCTTAAAGCATACTCTTGTGCCTCATCATGAGATATTATCAGCTGAAGAAGCTGAAAAGCTACTCAAAGCATATAGAATTAAAAAGGAGGATTTGCCCCAGATTCTGATTACAGACCCGGTTGTCAAGGCAATTGGAGCAAAAGAAGGAGACATCATCAAAATAACGAGGCGCAGCCCCACCGCTGGCGAGAGTGTTGCTTACAGGCTTGTTGTCACAAAGGAGATAATATGAGAGAGGTTATAGACGCTTTTTATAGGGAACGCAGTGTTGTGAATCATCATCTCGCATCTTACAATGATTTTCTTGAAAGAAGGCTGCAGGAAATAATTAATTCAACGAGAATAGGAGAAGGAGAAGGACTTGAAAGGGGTTATATTCATCCTGAAATAGAAGGGTATAAAGTAAAACTTGGAAAAATAAAGGTTGGGAGACCAATAGCAAAGGAAGCAAATGGAGAGGAGCATCCAATAACGCCCATGGAAGCTCGCTTAAGAGATTTAACATATGAAGCTCCTGTTTTCCTTGAATTTATCCCAGTAATACATGGTGTTGAATATCCTGCTGAAGAAGCAAGAATAGGAATGCTTCCAATCATGGTTCGCTCTAAAAAATGCAATATTTCAAAGGAAGCATTGGAAGAAGAAGCAGGAAGAAAGTTAAGCAAGGAAGAGTATGAAAAGAAGTTAATAGAATTGCAGGAGGACCCTCTTGATCCAGGTGGATATTTCATTGTTAATGGAACAGAACGTGTTTTAATAACACTCGAAGATTTAGCTCCCAATCGTGTCCTCACTGAAAAGACAAATAGATATGGATATGAAGTAGAAACAGCAAAAGTGTTCTCTCAGAAAGAAGGTTTCAGGGCTCTGATAGCTGTCGAGAAAAGAAAGGATGGTATTTTAATGACAAGTCTTCCAAATGTTGCAAGTCCCATTCCGCTTGTTATATTACTTAAAGCCCTTGGTCTGGACTCTCAAACAATCTTTGACAATATGACTTCATATCCAGAAACGGAGGTTTTTGTTCTTGCCAATATCGAAGCCTGTGAGGAAGAGTATAAGGTGACCAACGAGCAGGAAGCAATAGAATATATTGGAAAGAAAATCGCAGGAGGGCAGGCAAAGGAGTATAGAAAGGAGCGTGTTAGAGAGTTATTGGATAGAACCTTATTGCCACATTTAGGAAATGAAACAAAAGATAGAATAAGAAAGGGAATATTCCTTGCAAGAATGGGTCAGGCTGTTCTTGAACTTGCTCTGGGATATAGAGAAGAAGATGATAAAGACCACTATGCCAATAAACGTTTAAAACTGGCTGGCGATTTGATGGAGGATTTATTTAGAGTCGCCTTTGTCGCACTATGCAAGGATTTGAAATACCAGCTGGAAAGGTTATATACGAGAGGCAAAAGTTTGGAAGAGATAAAAATAAAGCCTCATGTTCGCCAAGAAGTTTTTGACCAGCGCATCAGTCATGCAATGGCAACTGGCAACTGGGTTGGTGGAAGAACAGGCGTGAGCCAGCTTCTGGATAGAACATCAAATCTTGCCACTATAAGTCATTTAAGGCGTGTGAATTCTCCTTTAACGAGATCACAGCCCCATTTTGAGGCTCGTGACCTGCATTCCACGCACTGGGGTCGTTTGTGTCCGAATGAAACTCCAGAAGGACCAAATTGCGGTCTTGTAAAAAATCTTGCCCTGACTGTAGAAATATCTGAAGGGTATCCTGAAGAATATGTTGAAAGAGAGCTTAAAAAGATGGGATTGAAGGAAGTCAAAAAGGGATTGAAGGGGGCGAGAGTTTATTTAAATGGAGACTTAGTTGGAATATTTCCAGATGGTAAAAAGCTTGTGGAAGAAATTAGAAAGAGGAGGAGGCAGGGAAAAATAGATAGGGAGATAAATGTATGCTACTATGAAGAAAGCAATGATGTTGTTATAAACTGTGACGCTGGTCGTGTTAGAAGACCACTATTTGTTGTTGAGAATGGAAAGCTCCTTTATACAAAAGAAATGAGGGAGAAAGTCAAGAAAGGAGAAATGACATGGAGTGAGCTAATTGAAAAAGGCATCGTAGAATACATTGATACTGAAGAGGAGGAGAATGCATACATTGCATTAACAGAAAAGGACTTGACAAAAGAGCATACCCATATGGAGATTGATCCACTTTGCATTCTTGGTATAGGAGCAAGCCTCGTCCCATATGCAGAGCATAATTCATCGCCCCGTATCACCATGGGAGCAGGTATGGGAAAGCAAAGTCTTGGCTTTGCAGCCGCCAATTACAGGCGTCGCCCCGATACCAGAGGTCATCTCTTGCATTATCCTGAAATTCCCATTGTTAAAACTCATTCTGCTCGCTACATCAATTTTGAACGCCGTCCGGCTGGACAAAATTTTATTGTTGCTGTGCTTTCATTCCATGGATATAATATGGAAGATGCTTTGATAATGAACAGGGCATCGATAGACCGTGGCTTAGCAAGAAGCACTTTTTTCAGGACTTATTCTGCAGAGGAGCAACGCTATC
This sequence comes from Thermoplasmata archaeon, assembly GCA_021162305.1. Lineage (GTDB taxonomy): Archaea > Thermoplasmatota > E2 > UBA202 > JdFR-43 > JAGGXW01. The sequence goes on from JAGGYX010000042.1 coordinate 2,743, forward strand.
CTGGTGGCCAAGAAGACCATTTTGAAATTCCTGACCCTGAATGCAGGGGTGTGAGAAGCGAGGAAGCTTACATTCATTTAAGCGAAGATGGATTAATAACGCCTGAATGCGAGGTTAAAGGAGGAGATGTTTTGATTGGAAAAACTTCGCCACCCCGCTTTTTGGAAGAACCGACAGATGTGCTTATCCCGCAGAAAAGGAGAGAGACTTCAATAACAGTAAGACATGGTGAAAAAGGAGTTGTTGATACTGTCGTTCTATCAGAATCAATAAATGGAGCGAGAATGGTTAAAATTAAAGTAAGAGATGAGCGTATCCCAGAGCTTGGAGATAAATTTGCTTCAAAGCATGGGCAGAAGGGTGTGCTTGGCTTAATTGTGCCACCAGAAGATATGCCTTTCACAGAGGATGGAATTGTTCCTGATTTGATTATAAACCCACATGCAATTCCAAGCAGAATGACGGTCGGACATGTTCTGGAAATGATAGGAGGAAAAGTTGGAGCATTGGAAGCCCGCAACGTTGATGGAACACCATTTTCAGGAGAACCAGAAAAAGCTTTGAGAGAGGCACTGGTAAAAAATGGTTTCAAACACAATGGAAAAGAAATTTTATATGATGGCGAAACAGGCAAAATCTATCAGGCTGACATATTTGTCGGCGTAATATACTATCAGAAGCTACATCATATGGTGGCAGGAAAAATGCATGCCAGAAGTCGTGGACCAATGCAGATATTGACGAGGCAGCCAACAGAAGGAAGAGCAAGAGAAGGTGGCTTGAGATTTGGAGAAATGGAGCGTGACTGCCTCATTGGGCATGGGGCGTCGATGGTGATAAAAGAAAGACTTCTTGAGCAATCTGATTTGACAATCCAGTATGTATGCGAAAATTGCGGACATATAGCATTTAAAACGAGACGGGGCTTCCTCAAATGTTTGATGTGTGGAGATGATGCAAAGATTTATCCTGTAGAAATGAGTTATGCATTTAAATTGCTACTTGAGGAATTGCAATCTTTAATAGTTGATCCAAAACTGGTGTTGAAGGGGTTGGTGTAAATGATAACAAAATCTAAAAAAGTTATAAATAAAGTTCAATTTGGTTTGCTCTCTCCAGATGCTATAAGAAAAATGTCTGCAACCCGCATAATAACTCCAGATACCTATGATGAGGATGGATTTCCCATAGAAATGGGTTTAATGGATCCTCGCCTTGGTGTTATTGAGCCTGGATTGCGATGCAAGACATGTGGGCAAAAGGTGAAGGAATGTCCAGGTCATTTCGGGCATATTGAGCTTGCAATGCCTGTCATACATGTTGGATTTGCGAAAACAATATATAACATATTGAAAGCAACATGTCGTGGTTGTGGAAAATTATTGCTTACAGATGATGAGGTAAAAAAACTCAGAGAAGACTACAAAAAAGTATTGAAAATGAAAAATAACACTGCTGCTTTTGCCAAAGAAGTTGTTAAAAGAGCAAGCAAGGCAAATAAATGCCCACATTGTGGAAGAGAAGTTTTGCCAGTAGAGCTTGATAAGCCAACTACATATCGCGAGGGAGGGCGCAAGTTAACGCCAGCTGAAGTAAGAGAATGGCTTGAAAAGGTTAGCGAAGCCTTAGGAGATGACTTACGTCTTCTTGATATAAATCCAGAGGTAGCACGTCCAGAATGGATGGTTTTGACGGTATTGCCAGTTCCACCTGTGACAACTCGCCCCTCTATAACACTTGAAACAGGAGAAAGAAGCGAAGATGATTTAACACACAAGCTCGTTGATATAATAAGAATAAATCAAAGATTGCAGGAAAATAGAGATGCTGGAGCACCCCAGCTTATAGTCGAAGATTTATGGGATTTATTACAATACCATGTTACAACATATTTTGATAATCAAACAAGCGGCATACCGCCTGCCCGCCATAGAAGCGGGCGTGCTTTAAAAACTCTTGCTCAACGCTTAAAAGGCAAAGAAGGGCGTTTCAGGAGCAATTTATCTGGGAAGCGCGTCAATTTTTCTGCAAGAACGGTTATCTCACCGGACCCAAACATAAGCATTAATGAAGTTGGTGTCCCAATAGAAATAGCAAAAGAGCTAACAGTTCCAATAAGGGTAACGCAATATAATTTTGAGGAAATGAAAGAACTTGTAAAGCGTGGCCCTGAGCCAGTTCCTCCTGCAGGCATAATGTATTTGCCGGGTGTAAATTATGTTATCCGTCCAGATGGAAGGAGGATAAGGGTTACACCAGAAAATGCTGAGAATGTTGCAGAAAGACTTGAAGTAGGAAGCATTGTAGAAAGACAGCTTCAAGATGGTGATATAGTTTTATTCAATCGTCAGCCTTCTTTGCATCGCATGTCCATGATGGCTCATCATGCAAAAATATTACCATATAAAACATTTCGTTTAAACTTGGCAGTATGTCCTCCATACAATGCTGATTTCGATGGAGATGAAATGAACCTGCACGTCCTGCAGAGTGAGGAGGCGAGAGCTGAGGCAGAGATTTTAATGAAGGTGCAGGAGCATATTCTCAGCCCACGTTTTGGTGGTGCAATTATCGGAGCCATACATGATCACATTACAGGTTGCTTTTTGCTTACTTATGGCAATAAAGTTTTCAGCAGGGAAGATGCAATGGATATTTTGGCTGCAGCTGGCTATAAAGGAGAGGTAAAAGACAAAATGACGGGAAAAGAAATATTCAGCAAGATATTGCCTCCGGATTTAAATCTTGAATATAAAGCAAAGTTATGCACTGGTAGCGAAGAGGAATGTCGAAAGCATGACGCATATGTTGTTATTAAAAATGGAAAATTGATACAGGGGGCTATAGATGAGGCAAGTATAGGAGCATTTAAAGGGAAGATAATTGAATATATAGCGAGGAAAAAAGGAAGCAATGCTGCCCGCGAATTCATAGATAAGGTAACAAAGCTTGGAATAGCAGCAATAACAAAAATTGGATTCACAACGGGCATAGATGATGAGGACATACCAGAAGAAGCTCAAATGCAAATTGAAGAAGTTCTGGAAAATGCAAAGAAAAAGATTCAGGATTTGATAAGAGCCTATAAAGAAGGCGAGCTTGAGCAAATCCCTGGGCGAAGTTTGGAAGAGACGCTTGAAATGGAAATTATGCGAGTCACAGGAAAAGCAAGAGACCAAACTGGGGAAATAGCAGGTCGCCATCTTGGATTGGATAACTCTGCTGTTATAATGGCAAGGAGCGGAGCAAGAGGAAGCATGCTTAACCTTAGCCAGATGGCTGGCGCCGTAGGCCAGCAAGCTGTGAGAGGAGAGCGTATACATCGAGGCTATCATAGTCGCACTTTACCGCATTTCAAAAAAGGTGATTTGGGGGCAGAAGCCAAAGGATTTGTTTCCTCAAGCTATAAAAAGGGACTTACTCCAACAGAATATTTCTTCCATTCAATGGGAGGGAGAGAGGGCTTGGTCGATACAGCTGTCAGAACATCTCGCTCTGGATATATGCAGCGTCGCCTTATCAATGCTTTAGAAAATATAAAGCTGGAGGAAGATGGAACAGTTCGTCAAACAACAGGAGAGATAATCCAATTTATGTATGGAGAGGATGGAATTGACCCAACAAAGAGCATTAGAGGAAAAGCAGTTGATGCAGATTTAATAATGAAAGAGGTGGAGAAATGAGCAGAGCAACGAGAGATGCCTTAATTAAGAGAGGAATTAAAAAAAGAATAGCTGAGAAGCTTGCAAAGGATTACACTCTTTCAAAATTAAAAGAAATTTCATTTGAAGAGCTAAAGAAAAAAATAGGAGAGAAGGAAGCAAAAGAAGTTTTCAAAAAATTGAAAAGAGAAATACCCAAGCCAAAAAAAGAGAAGAAGACTAAAAAAAGGAAAGTTGAAAAAGTAGAGGAAAAAGAATTTTCAATTAAAAAAGAAATTGAAAAAATATTAAAGGAAAAAAATGAATATTTGCCTCCAGCTGTAATAAATGATATTATTGAAAGAGTTAAAAAGGAGGATATAAAGGAAATTGAAAAAATCGTTAAAAAAGCAATAGAAGAATATAATGCCCATTTAATGGAACCATTAGAGGCGTGTGGTATTGTTGCCGCCCAGAGCATAGGAGAGCCTGGCACTCAAATGACAATGCGAACTTTCCACTATGCTGGTGTGGCAGAAATTAACGTTACTCTTGGGCTGCCTCGTTTGATTGAAATTGTCGATGCGAGAAAAGATCCTTCAACGCCGATGATGACCGTTTATTTAGAAGGCGGATATAGAATGAATCGTGAACTTGCTAAAAAAATGGCAAATATGATTGAAATTACACGCCTCATAAACATTGCTGATGTTGCTGTTGACATAGGAAACATGAAGATAATAATAACCCCAAATAAGAAGGCAATGGAAAGAAAGGACATAAAAATTGAGGACATAGTTAAAGCCCTGAAAAAGGTTGCAAAGGCAGAAATTGTTGAAGGAAAAGATAGCATAGAAATCATACCTGCAGAAAGTAAATATAGGGAATTGCGTCGCCTGAATGACGAGGTTAAAAATATAAAAATAAAGGGAATAGATGGAATAAAGAGAGCAATTATAAGGAAAGAGAATAATGAATATGTTATATACACAGAAGGAAGCAATTTTGAAAAAGTTTTGCAGCTCGAAGGCGTTGATAGAACAAGAACCACAACAAATGACATTCATGCAATATATAATGTGCTTGGAATTGAGGCAGCAAGAAATGCAATAATAAAAGAAGCATATGACACGCTGCAGGAACAGGGTTTAAATGTTGATATTCGTCACATCATGCTTGTGGCAGATATAATGACGGCAGATGGAACAATACGTCCTGTTGGAAGGCAGGGTGTAACAGGAGAGAAAAGTTCTGTTATCGCAAGAGCAGCATTTGAAATCACCATAGACCATTTGCTTAAAGCTGCCCGAAGAGGAGAAGCAGATGAATTGAAAGGAGTGGCTGAAAATGTTATAGTGGGACAGCCAATTAAACTTGGCACAGGCTCTGTTGAGCTTGCTGTTGATATTAAAAAATTGAAAAAGGTAAAGGTGGAAGAATGATAACGAAAGAGCTTGCAAGAGCAATTTCTACAGGAAAGGTGATATTTGGGTATAAAATGGCGATGAAGATGGCAGGTGAGGCAAAAGCTTTCATAATATCGAGGGACTGCCCTTATAAGGAGGAGATAATGAAAGTTGTAGGGGAAAAGCCATTATATATATTCAAGGGAAACAACATTGAGCTGGGCGCCGCCTGCGGCAAGCCGTTTGGCGTGAGTGTGTTGGCTATTATGGATGGAGGTAAATCGAAGATACTGGATGTAATAAGATGAAGATAAAGATAAGCCAGCAGGAAATGCATTATATGGCAATAGCTGAAGGATTGACAAGAGCTCCTATAATAGACTGCATCGAACGCGACAATAGAATAACATTTATCGTAGCCAAGGGAAAACTGGGAAAAGCAGTTGGAAAGGAAGCAAACAATATCAAAAAGCTTGAGAAATTTTTTAGAAAGGAAGTTAGATTTGTTGAATATGATGATGATAAAAAGCAATTTATAATAAATCTTTTCAAACCATTTAAAGTTGATAGGGTTGTAGTAGATGAGGAAAAGAATAAGGTAAGTGTTGTTGTGAACGAGCGTGATAAAGGAAAAGCTATAGGAAAAGAAGGAAGGAACATAAAAATTTTGAGAGAAATCGCAAAAAGGCAGCATGGTATAGAGGAATTAAAAGTGCTTTGATGTGATAAAATGGGGAGGCATGTCCTAATGGCTTTCCTATTCCTTATTTTCATCCCTATATTCCATGCTATGGCAACTGAAATTAAAGTTGTTTCCCCATCTTTTTCATCTCATGATTTTGATGTTTCAATAGAAGTAAATTCAAGCGTCGGGCTTGGAGGCATGCAATGCGATTTTTCATTTAATGCAAGTTTGCTAAAGGTTAAAAGCATAGAAAATGGAGGAATGTTTGATATATGGTGGAATAATGTAACATTTCCTCTCATTGATAACAAGAATGGCAGCATAAAAAACATGGTTGCATTTTCCATAGGGAATGTATCCTATCAAGGAACATTTGCAATAATCCATTTTGAAATTGTTGAGGAAGGCGTATCATATTTAAATGTTGAAAATGCTTTGCTATCTGATAGGAACGCAAATCCCGTTGATGCATCTATTCAAAATGCAAGTATAATCATTGACAAAACTTCTCCAGAAATAAAAAATGTTGAAATAAGTGTAAGCAATGGAGTAAACATAACATGTGATGTGGTGGAAAAGAACATTCAATATGTGAGAATAAATCTAACATATCCAGATGGAAAGAAAAAAGAATTTGATATGGCTGCATCAAACCAAAAATATTTTTTTAACACAAGCTTAAAAAAAGGAAACTACAGCTTCTTTATAATTGCCAGAGATATGGCAGGAAATGAGGCATCCTCGCTTCCACATCAATTTTCCATAAAAAACCATCCTCCTGTAAAACCTTATTCTCCTTTCCCAAATGACAACGCAACAAATGTTTCCACAGCCATATTATCATGGAAATGCTATGACTTGGATAATGACTCACTAAAATATGATGTTTATTTTGGCACATCTTCAAATCCTCCAAAAGTAGCAGAAAATATAACAGGAAATTTCTATAATCTGCCAGCTCTGCAATACTCGACCACATATTACTGGAAGATTGTGGCATGGGATGGCAATGATAAAAATGAAAGCAAGCTATGGAGTTTTACAACAGGAAGTCAGAAAAATTATCCTCCAGCAATCCAGATTACATACCCAGATAATGGAAGTATCGTTTCAGAATCAATTGAAATAAAGGGAACAGCAAGCGATGCAGATGGAAGCGTTGAACGGGTTGAAATAAAAATAGATAACGATGCATGGCAGCTCGCTAGCGGAACAACATCATGGAGTTATGGCATTGATACAACAAAGCTAAGTGACGGAAATCATGTTATATATGCAAGGGCATATGATGGTAAAAACTACAGCAAAATTGCATCTCTTTCCCTGATTGTTAAGAATCAGAAGAAATATAAACTCACCATAAAAATTTCCCCAAGCAATGCAGGATATGTCACTCCATATGGCGGAACCTATGATGCTGGAACAATTGTTAAAATAACAGCCCATGCCAATGCAGGCTACGCCTTTGACCACTGGTTAGGCGACGCCAGCGGAGGCAGCAGCACAATCCAGATTAAGATGGATGGAGATAAAAGCGTTGTTGCATTTTTTGTGCCCCTGCAATCTCCTCCAGTTGTAGATTTTTATTATGAACCATCTTCACCATATGCTGGAGAAATTATTCAATTTTATGATAAAAGCAGCGATGCCAGCGAATGGCACTGGGATTTTGGAGATGGTAATTCATCCAGCCAGAAAAATCCAGGTCATAGTTATTTAAAAGCTGGAAAATATGATGTTACTCTTACCGTAGTCATAAATGGAAAGGAATATACCAAAAGCAAGACAATAAATGTCAGGGGAAAGGAAAAAGCATTTTTTACATTCCATCCTTTGTTTCCTTCTCCTGGCACAACCATTTATTTTTATGGAGCTGGAAAAAACATTGTTAGCTGGACATGGGATTTTGGAGATGGAAGCTATGGCTATGAAAAAAATGTCACTCATGCATATGGTGAAGGAAACTATACAGTTGTTCTCCGTATAAAAGATAAATGGGGAAATGAGGATAACATAAGCAAGGAATTGCATGTTGAATATCCAGATTTTTCAATAGAAAACATTCAGCATGAAAAGGAAAATGATATGGCATTGATTAAAGCATTTCTAAAAAATAATGGAGGAGATGCGCAAAATGTTACCATCGCCTTATACTTAAATGGAGACGAAATATTGAAAGAGAAAATCAATATAAGCCATGGCATTCAGGGTTTTGAAAAAAATGTTGAAATAAGTGAAGGGAAAAATGAAATAAAGATTGTTATTGACCCTGAAAATAAATTCATCGAAAAAAATGAAAGCAATAACGTTGCATCCTTTGTTATTTATGGAAAAAGAGTTTTTTCTTTTCATGGCATCTATGCTGTTTATATTGCAATTGCCTTAATAATTTTGACAAGCCTGTATTTACTCAAATTCAGAAAGAAGGAAATTACAATTGCATCATCAAAAGAGGAGGCAAGATGCACAGTATGCTTTGGAAAGTTTAAGCCCAATTCAGAAATTGTGAAATGTGAATGTGGAGCAATGTTTCATAAAAGTTGCGCCACCCGCGTTAAAGTTTGTCCAAATTGCGGACGAAAACTGATTTAATGCCAATGCCATATTGAATGCAGGGCAAATAGAGCAACTAAAAAAATCAGACCAATTTTTGTTATTAATATGCTTTCGTTTCTTTTTCTTTCACTCCATCCGTAGTCGTCGAGGCGGTAAAATAAAAGCCATCCATATTGACTGAAGAAAGCAAATAAAGAAAGCAACAAACATTCAATCCATGCTTTTGTCTCACCAAACACCTTTCCAGCATTTCCATTCATTGCATAACCAAGCTGGACATAAAATGAGCCTATCACCAAAAACATCGCCCCAATAGCCATTTGAGATTCATGGTGTATTAATCCTTCTGCATACATGCTTGCTATCGCCCCTACAAAAGCAAAAGCCAAAACAGGCCATCCTGTATGGTATGCCAGATAGAAGGCTATGAAAAGCAATATTGCTGCTGTAATTAGAAATAGCAATTTAAGAGTATTTTTACTTAATGTAACTCTTTTTTCAATTTTCATGTGATACAAATCATGTATTGTATGGGCGAGAAAATAATGGGTTAAAAATCCTCCCAATGAAGTTAAAATTACACCAGTCCAATATATGTTTATGGTTGGAACAGCAATTTTGGCAAAAAATGAGCCAAGCAGAGGAAAAAATCCACCTGTTATGATTGATGTAAATAAGGTGAAAGGAGATAGCATTCCTTTTTCTTCTATCGCCATTAAATTGTCACCCCAATATTTTCCATCATTGCATTTACAATATAATGGGGTGCTTCTTTAAGCAATTCTTTATATTCGCTATCTGGAATTATATTCAGAGAGGCAATTTCTTTTGCTCTTTCAATATGCTTCCTAATTTCCTCCTTATATATCTCTTTTAGCCCTTCAATATGCTTTTTGATTGCCTCGCTGAGCAAATTTCCTTCTTGAAGTTTTTTTAACAGTTCCTCATCTACGCTTCCATAAATTTTTATTATAGGGAGTATGATTCCTTCTTCTGTTTTTCCTTCCATCAAATCAACAAAGTCATCAGCAAGCTGATAGGCTATCCCAACTTCTCTTCCATATTCCTGCATCGTTTCAATAAGCTCTTCATCTGCCTCCGCCTCAATGGCGCCCGCCCTGCAGGCGGTAGCGAACAGAGATGCTGTCTTCATTTCAATAATTTTGAAATATTCTCTTATGAGTTTTTCAGGGCTCTCACCCCTCATTATTTTTTCCAGATGGGCTGTAAAATCTATGTCTTTAAGCTGCCCTATGAGTGTATCATTCCATGCATCAAGGAAAATCTGGGCATCTCTCATTCCATGGTTAAGAGAGATTTGAAAAGCCATGCTAATCATTTTGTGTCCTATGAGAATGGCTGGACCAATTCCTACTTTAACATGTAAGGCGGGCCTCCCCCTTCTTATCATATCATTATCCATAATATCATCATGAATCAAGGAAGCTGAATGAGCAAGCTCAACACCTACAGCACTTTCCAGTGCCTTATAATAATTTTCATTGCTTCCATTGCATGCTTTGAAAGAAAGCAAAAGCATCGCGGGGCGGAGCCTTTTTCCTCCTTCAAGAGCATATCTTATATTTTCATCTTTTATCCTTCTATCTATCTCCCTCTTTACCTCCTCCTGCACCCACTTAAAGAATTCTGGAAAGGTTGTTTGGCGAAGTTGCATAAGGCTAATTATTTTTTAATATAAATATGTTAATGCAGGGATTTGAGTGTTAATCTCTTATGCCCTCTTCTTTTACAGTGAAAACAGCCTCTCCTTCTGGAAGATGTGGTGAGTCAATGAGGCGGGCTATCCTTTTTCCACCCTTCGATTTCCTTAAATATATTCTAAACATGGCTGTATGGCCGACGATATGCCCACCTATCGGCTGCGTGGGGTCACCAAAATAAACATCGGGGCGGGCAGCAACCTGATTCGTCACACATATAACAGCATTGTAAAGGCGGGCAAATTTTAGCAGCATGTGCATGTGCTTATTCAATTTTTGCTGTCTCTCTGCTAAAGCGCCGCGCCCAACATATTCCGCTCTAAAATGCCCTGTCAATGAATCAACAACAAGAAGACGAATCGCTCGCTCTTTTGCAAGCTCTATTGCTTTATCCACAAGCATCATTTGATGATTTGAATTGAAAGCATTGGCAACATGTATTTTTTTCAATGCATCTTTTCCATCTATTCCAACACTTTCAGCCATCTGAATTATTCTTTCAGGGCGAAACGTATTTTCTGTATCGATAAAAATTGCCTCTCCTTCCAAGCCACCTTCGCTCTCATCGAGCTGCACGTTAACGCAAAGCTGATGAGCTATTTGTGTTTTTCCAGAACCAAACTCTCCAAAAAGCTCTGTTATAGCCTGCGTTTCAAATCCGCCGCCGAGCAATTCATCAAATGATTTTGAACCTGTCGTCAAATGCTTTCTTTCCTTCATTCTTTCCAGCAGCACGTCACCAGTTTCAAATCCACCAACATCCGCTTTTTCTCTTGCTGCCTGAATTATTTTTAGAGCAGTTCCTTCTCCAATATCTATGGCTTCGGCAAGTTCTGATGGAGATGCAACAGCTATCGCCATTAAATCATCATAACCAGCTTCTTCCAGCTTCTTTGCTATTGCTGGACCCACACCCGGCAATTCTTCTAAATCAACCATTGAATAACAATGCTGTTTTATTTATAAAATTTTCATATCATCTGTAGGAGATCATCAACTTAAGAATAATTTTATAGCCATTATTTCTCTCTGATTCCTATACATTTCATTTTCCTCAACTATGCAATAACAATAACGACAATCTTTTATATCCTTTTCTGCTTAAAAATATGCTATTGGAGGTTTTTTAAATGAGGGAGAAAATCGTAGCATTATTTTTGGTTTTGGGTATAGTGATGAGTGGATGCGTGAAGGAGAAGAGTAGCATTCAAACGTTTGTCAAAACGGATTATGCGGAGGAAAAAACCGTGGGCCCGGCGGGAGGAAATCTGTTTTTCCTAGAGTATCATGTATATGCTGATTTTCTTGAGAATGCTGTGAGTAAAAATACAAATATTACGGTTACCAAAGTCGCTTCATACCCCGAAAGGGAGGGTGTGGAGTTCATGGACGTGTATTATTTCGAGCCCGAGGGGATGAGCTTTGAAAAGCCGGTTAAAATTGGAATAAATTACAATAGTCTGGAAGTTCCGGAAAACATAAGTGATGAAGACCTAAAACTCTTCATGTATTATGATGGAGAATGGAGGGAGATAGAGGACAGCCAGCCCGTTGGAAGTTATATAGCCGGCCATGTTAACCACTTTTGCGGAATCGCATCCGGATATGCAATGGAGTATGTTTCCAATCCCGATACAAGCGATGACCGCAACTCCAGCCAGGATGATAATAACTCTGCGGTATGGACCTTTGAAGTTCCTGTTAGGATTTATGAATATGAATACGGTCTCCACAATATTTCTCACCCTTTCACCATTCATGGTTTCTGTGCATATATTGCATGGGACCCCCAGCCATATGTTAGATTCTATCAGATTTATTTCCATTACAACGGAAATGAGCCAGAAGGGTGGATATATGGATGCGACTGGCTTGAGAGAGATAAGAACTACTGCCAACCTCAAGAATTCTTTTTCCGAGAAGATACTCCATACTACATAGCCAATGAAGAGGATTATCCTGTGGCGGATGCCAGGGGTAGTATTTATGTGGGAGAACTTGAGCCCCATTTATACGATGAAAGCCTCCAAGGTTTGCACGGGTTACCCATCGCCTATGTGTCTCAGGAATTTAAGGACAATGGGGATATAGATGAAATAGCGCAGGCAGGAATAATAAAGGAAATGCATGACTACATGGAGGAATATTTCGATGGATGGACCGCAACCGTGAGGGCGGTGGCGTGAGATGATGAGATAAGGCTCAAAAAAATTATGGCAATTTTTTCCATTCTACTATTTGCCTTCGCTTCTCTGCCCGCCATAACAACGGGGGGAAAGGAGAAATTGAACGAAACATCAATAACCATTCATATATCCGGTGGGCTGGGAATACATGCCACAATAACCAACAGTGGAGAAAGCCTTTCTAATCTGGAATGGGAAATGGGAATCGACGGCCCCATTATTCTCGGAGATTACAGACAGGGAGAGATAACATCCCCCTCCTCCGGTGAATCGGTGGAAATCACATCGTTTGTATGGGGTGGTGGGCCGGCAAGAATTGTTGTGAGGGCAGATGGTGTCTCAAGAACCGCAAGTTGCATTCTTCTCGGCCCCTTCGTCTTTGGCTGCAGGATGGATCCGGAAAGGGAGGCATCGATTCCGGAAAATGCAACAAAGGTTATGCCGGAAGATGATGTATTTCCTCCTGTGTTGCACTCATCCCAATGGGAAGAACCCGTTCCGTTGGATATAATCAACACGGCTGGAGCGGAGGACTCGCCATTCATAAGCAGCGATGGTAGCATGTTTTTCTTTTTCTTCACGCCCGATGTTAATGTGCCTCCTGAGAAACAATTGCTGGATGGCGTCACCGGAATATGGTGGTGCAGATGGGATGGAGAGTGGAGCGAGCCAGAGAGAATATTTCTGAATATGGATGTGGCGCTGGACGGCGCCCCCTTTTTGCTCAACAACACCCTGTGGTTTGCCTCCGTAAGGAGTGGCAACTATGGAGAGGTGGACCTCTACACAGCCGAGTATATCAGAGGAATGTGGAGGAATGTGGAAAATGCTGGAGAACTGCTGAATAAAATATATGATGTGGGGGAAATGCACATAACGGCGGATGGAAAAACCATGTACTGCGGAAAGGATGGAAATAAAAGCAGGGATTTGTTCATTCTGCATAAAAACGATGGAGGATGGACTGAACCATCTTTAATTCCATATCCCATAAGCACAAATGAATACAATGAAGATTTGCCCTTCATAACGGAGGATGGAAATGAGTTATGGTTTACTGGAGAAAGCAGGCTTGGCTATTCAGGACCTGCAATTTTCAGATGCATAAAAGAGAATGGGAAATGGGGTGAGCCGGAGGAGATAATTTCATCCTTTGCCGGCGAACCATGTCTGGATAAAGAAGGGAACATATATTTCGTTCATCACTATTTTAGCAGCAATATGAAGATGATTGAGACAGATATCTATATAGCATACAGGAAATGATTATGGGTTGCAATACAATTTTCTCAGCGAAATTTTTCGACAACCTCCTCTTTGCATAAATGTATGCTACTCTATATGGGTTGATGGTCTTCATCTGTGACAATATTACTCTTTTCTTGCTTACCATTTTTCCTAAAATATATAAATGGCTGCAATATCATGTTTCAGATGGCGAAACAGCAATCTTCAATGGGATTTTTTCTTTTGCTTATGGTAGCCATGCTTATATTGTTTGACCCAAAAACGAGAGCGGGGCTTGCAAACATTGTAAACTATGCATTCTTTCCATTGTTTGGCTTCCATTATAAATATCCTGTTTTGACAATATTTCTGGCTGGCTCTGTTGTAATAATCATATCTGCTTTAATAAGACATTTCGCCACAAACTGGGTGGAGATGGCAAAAATGCAGGATATGGTTTCCTTCTTTCAGAAAGAATATAGAAAGGCTTTGAAAAGCCAGAATAAATATAAAATAAAGAAGCTGCAGGCGCTGCAGGCGGAGATAATGAAAAAGCAGAGTCAGGTTTCTTCTCAGCAAATGAAACTCATGCCAATAACTCTTATAATTTTTGTCCCCATCTTTACATGGATGTGGGAATTTTTGCTGGCTCTTGCTGAAAAAGGTTATCATTATTATATAGATGTTCCATGGAAATTGCATGTTAGCTTGTTTACATCACATGTTCTACCAAACTGGATTTTATTATATAGCTTGCTTTCCATTCCATTGACTCAAATAATTCAGTATATTTTGAGATTAAAATGGTTAACGCAATAACCATAAGTGGTCTGCCTGGTAGTGGGACAACAACTGTAGCAGAATTTTTACAAAAAAAGCTTGGATGGAAGCACATCAATATGGGAAAAATTTTCAGAGAACTTGCAGAAGAAAATAGAATGAAATTGCAGGAATTTGAAGAGTATTGCGAAGAAAATCCACGCATAGATAGAGAAATAGATAAAAAACAGGAAAAAATTTTGAGGGAAGGAAATGTCATACTTGAGAGCAGGCTTGCAGGATGGATTGCACATCTCAAAAAAATACCAGCCTTTAAAGTATGGCTTGACTGCCAGGAAGAAGAGAGAGTGAAGCGTATCATGAATAGAGAAGATGGAAATTTTTTTGAAAAAAGGGCAGAAATGAAAGCGAGAGAGAAAAGCGAAAAAAGGAGATATAAAAAATTTTATGGAATAGATTTGGATGATAAATCTATTTACGACGCCATAATAGATTCAACAAATTTAAAACCTGAAGAAATTGTCGATAGAATTCTGCACATGATTCAAAAATAACTCTTTATCTCTTCATAGCCTGCATTTGTTTTGAAAGCATTGCCAGCAAAATGGGTGCGTGCCGCCTTCCGGCCATGGCGGCGGAGTTTTCCAATTAATTTGTCGAGGCTCGGCTGCCTTGTTTTAATTTCTTTTGCAATTTTCCCGCTTTCATAATAGGGCAGTGAAATGACATCTTCTTCTATAAATTTTTTTGCCATTTACTTTATTTTTTTGTTTTCACTGCTTTCAAGAATTTTGATGAAATTTTTATCGTGCAACTTTCCTGTCCAGAGAGGACCAGCAATTTTTTTTGCGTTCAATGATTTGCCAATTTTCCATCCATTTTCCCAGTAAAATTGTCCTACACATGCCAAACTTTTTTCAGCTTTTTTTACTCCTTTTTCAATGCTTCCGTATACTCTAAAATAATGAGCATAGTGATATGATAGCATGGGCTTGAAAGAATAATCAAATATTCCTGCAATCCTCGCTATATATCCCAGTAATATTCTCAATCCAATTTCTTTTGCCCCCTGCATTTTTAATGGATTTGCCAGGTATCTTCTCATGCATGTTTTTTTGAATACCCCACTCAAAGTCGCAACATCTGTTGCTGATATGGATATAAATCCTTTTTTCTTTAATCCTTCAAAAATGCATGGTATATATGGCGAAGGACTACCATATGGATCGAGGTCAATATAATCATATTTTTTTCTGCTTACAAGATTGCAAAATTTTTCATTCAAAATCGTGGCTTCTATTCCATTTTCTTTTACATTCTTTAAAATTATCTCATATGATTTTTTGCTGACATCGTTTATATCAATGGAAATGTCCTTGCTTATTTCCTTTTTTATTCTTATTCCTCTTATGCCAGTTGCTGCCATTCCATCTAAAAATTTTCTTGCTCCCTGTTGATATATATGCCTGCAAAACAAAATTTGAATGTCTCTATCAAGATGCCATGTTGGATTGTAAAATCCAGCACTTTTTTTGCCTGGTCCCTTATAGTCTTTGTTGATAACAGTAAAAATTTTTGCTTTTCCTTCTTCTATCATAATCCTTCTTTCAATATTTTTTCTATTTTATATGGCAATATGTTTCTATTCTTTGGAGTTATTTCAAATATTCTCACATTATTCCTATTTCTTATGTCCTGCAAAAGGGCATCTCTGGATTTTTTATATAATGTAAGCAGCACTGGCTTATCGCAATCAAGGGCATCTCTCACAATATCTCTGAACCTCCTGCTTTCGAGCTCCATTTTTCCCACTTCATCTATGACAACGACATCTATGGTATCATCATCAACAGCTTTTTTAATAGCAGGAATCCCAAATTCTTCCAGAGCCTTCAAATCAATTTTGTATTTTCCAACTCTATATGAGGAGTCCATATTTATATGGGCAAACAATCGTTCCTCATCGGTAAACCAGTCAATTATTTTAAACCCAACCCTCCTTTTATTTTCAATTATGCTTTTTGTTATCATCCCTCCAAATATATAATCATTTTTCAGCCTTTCCATAACCTTAATAAGAACCTCTGTTTTCCCCACGCCGGGCAAACCAGTGACGCCCACTTTTGGTATTATGTCCATTCTATTTATGAATGCAAATCTGATTTAAAAAATATATGCAACTTTTCCATTCATATTGTGAAATTGATAGTATTTGATATGGATGGCGTCCTCATTGAAGAAAGAAGTTCATGGCGAATCATTCATAAAGAATTTAAAATAGATAATTCAGATATATTGAAGGAATTGCATGAAGGAAGGCTTAGTGAGAAAGATTTTTTAAATAAGGAGATAGAAAAAATGAGAATCCATGGATTAAAAAGAAAGCACATAATGGATGTATTGAAAAAAGTTAGATACATGCACGGATTGGAAAATTGTCTGAATTTTGTAGAAAAATGGCGTTCTGCCATAATCTCAGGAGGAATAAAATGCATTGCAGATAGAATTGCAAAATATGGAATAAATCATGTTTATGCCAATGAGATAATTTTTAAAGATGATGTGCCATGGAAAGGAAGGTTGAATGTTCCATTTTATAATAAAAAGAAAGTGCTGAAAGAATTTTTAGAAAAAATGGACGCAGATTATGTTATTGTTGTAGGAGATTCAAAATATGATGTAGGGATGTTTGAACTTTCTGATGTTGCAATTGCTTTCAATCCAAATGATGAAATTGTTATTGAAAAAGCAGATTATGTAGTGAATAGCAAAGACATGAATGATTTAATTAAAATACTCAAAAAGCATTATTAATATGCTCAGCCTCCCAAGCATAATAATTTTTTTGCTGATTGCCATTCTTTTTTACACATTCTATTCCCTAATTAAAAAGGCTTTTGAGGAAGTTGGATTCACAGGATGGGAGTCCAGTATAATTGTTTTCGGAAGCATAATTCTTGGCATGATTAATTTGCCTCTTTTTAAATATAATGGATGGATTATCGGAATAAATCTCGGCGGCGCCTTGCTGCCAATTATAATAAGCATTTATCTCATGGTAAAAAATAAGGTTTTCTTTCGAGTTATCATTGGAATAGCTCTCGTATCCTATATAACATATAATTTTACCTATGTGAGTAATCGTGGCATAATAAGCCCATTCCCATTGTGGCTTCTTCCCCCAATAGCAGCAAGCATGTATTCTGTAATGGTTTCAATAAAAAGCAAGCGTAAGGCAGCATCTATCGCATATTCAAGCGGGACAATGGGCGCATTGATAGGGGCGGATTTTCTCCATTTAAAGGAATTACTTTCTTTACGCCCGCATGCAGGCGCAATGGCAGTAATTGGAGGAGCATCCATCTTAGACATGGTTTTTTTGACAGGTGTGATAGCTGTAATAGTCGATGCATTGCTGTATGAAAGTTGATGAAAAATAGAAATGCCATTTAACCATATCCTCCTAATTTAAGACTTGGGTCTCCAAAAAGTATCCATTTTTGCACTATCTGGCAATCTTTCTGGCTATCGGAGCGAACGCCCTTACTCCAGTCAATAGGAAATTTATTGAGGTAATCGGTTATTGATTTTGCCCATACTTCTCCCAGAATATCAATGTCTTCCTCGCCATAATTTTTAAAGAATTGTATATTCAAATAGCCACCTTTATATTCTATGCAATCAGGTATTCCATCGCTATCTTGGTCTCCTATTCCCTCATATGCATGCGAGGTATAACCTATTGTTGCTATTGATCCACCATTCTCTTTATTAACAAATTTCCAGCCCCAGCATTCTTTACTTAAGTTAAATTGACAACTTGCACATCCTCCATTTATGACAACTGGCAATCTGTCGCCATTAAATAGGGTGGGCATATTCCAGTTTGCCCAATATGTGCGGTGCAAAAGGCCAGCCCACATTGAATACTTGCCAGTTGGATATGCTATCCATATCCATGAGTTGCTATGTCCAGAAAGAAAAACAAAGCCAGTTCCCTTGTTAATCTCTCTTCTAATGGTTCCAACTCTTAAATTTCCTTTGGATACCCATAACTTTATCTGGCTAAAATTTTTCATATATTTTAATGCCTCCTCTGTTATAAGTTCGCCTTCATTGAAATCTGTTCCAAAAATTCTATCATCCAATCAGAGTTTTCCAAAATGAGTGAAAAATTGGTTCAATTCCTCAATTTTCAACTAAAGTCATTCAAGTTTATTGATCATTTACATGCATTTTGAATTTAAGCTATATGAAATTGCTTTATTTTCAATAATTCAGTCATAGCTCTCGCTAAAGAAATTGAATTTTTATTTCAAAATCTTTCCTTCTTAAAAGAAAACAGATGGTCTATTCAGTGCTTTTATTCCTTTTTTGAAATAAAATAAAGCATAGAACAGCTGAGATAAAATAGAC
>JAGGYX010000066.1 GCA_021162305.1 Thermoplasmata archaeon
TGATTATAAAAAGCACACTAAATTTTTATATTCAAAAAGCATTTATGCAAGAGGGCCCGTAGCTTAGCCTGGTGGAGCGCCTGGCTCATAACCAGGTGGTCGCCGGTTCGAATCCGGCCGGGCCCATTATTATAACAATTTTGTTTACAGGAAAAAATGAATATACGGCTGCAATACTATCTAGTGCTTGTAACTAAAACAATATCTGCTTTCTTTCAAGTTTTTTCCAAAAAATCACCAAGTTCAGATAACCCGAAGAGAGTAGCTATTTCTTTAGATTTGTTATTTTGTTATTGGGTTATTTCGATGTTTTTTTATATCTTTCTTTATTTTTTCTCCAATGAGAATATGTTATGTCAATCCATTCTTTTATCCATTTCATGGAGGAATTGAATATAGAATATATAACGTTGCTAAAAGACTTGCCCTCGATAATGAGATATATGTTGTAACATCTCGTCTTCCAAAAACAAAAAAAGAGGAGGAGATGGATGGAATAAAAATAATAAGATTGCCTTCATTTTTTGTGAATATATATAATCCTCCGTTTGTCTGGAGCAGGGGCGTGTATGAAAAATTAAAAGAAATAAAGCCAGATGTTATTGACTTCCATTATAGATGGGCTCCAAGCTATACGCATGCTATAAATAAAATTAACGCTCCCAAAATCTTCACATTTCATAATGATTTTGGAGAAGGAGTAGGAATAGAAAGAATTGCGAGCTATGTCAATGATGCAATATTCAAAATTTTTCTTCAAAAATTTGACAAAATAATATGCATAAGCAACTATATCAAAAATAGACTAGCAAAATATGGAATAAAAAAAGAAAAGCTTATTACCATATATAATGGAATAGATGCGAATGGAGAATGGCATGAAAAAGAGAATTACATGCTTTTTGTTGGCAGGCTTGTCAGAACAAAAGGAATTGATTTGCTTATACAAGCTTTGAAAATTGCTGGAAAGAATATAGAAGTTAGGGTAGCTGGAAAGGGTCCAATGATGGAAAAATGGAAGAAAATGGCTGCTCGTTATGAAGTAAATATAAAATTCTTGGGATGGGTTGATGAATATAAAAAAATAGAACTCATGAAAAAAAGCAGGGCTTTTATTTTGCCATCTCTTTATGAATCGTTTGGGATTGTTTTGCTTGAAGCAATGAAATATGGTTGCCCCATCATAGCCAGAGGAGTAGGAGGAATACCAGAAGTGGTTGGCGATGCTGGCATCCTTGTGGATGGCGTGGAAGAGATGGCAGAAGCAATAAAAAAATTGCACAGGGATGATTCAATTGTAAAAAAACTTGGAATGGAAGGATTGAAAAGGGCAAAAAATTTCAACTGGGAGAAGATAACCAAAAAAACTATGGAAGTATATGAAGAGGTTGTAAAATGAACAGGAAATTGGCTATCATTGTGGCATTATCTCTTCTGGTAAACCTTACAGCTTTTTTTCTGGATATAGCATATTTTCATAAATATGTTGGCTCAACACCATACAAAAGCGATTGCGGGATATTTATTGAAAGAGCAAAAACAATAATAGAGGGCAAGCTGCTTTATAGGGATGTTGCAACATATACACCGCCTTTAATCAACTATTTAATGGCTTTACCTGTTGCAATATCACCTTCATGTTATTCCTTAGAAATATTCTTTTCAATATTCAATCTTGCCTCTTCTCTCCTTATTTACTATGCCATAAAAAAATTTAATGAGAAACTCGCATTTTATTCTGCCATTCTTTACACTCTACACCCATTGACATATGTTACCTCAATAGGGGTGCAGGACGAACCAATAACTGTTTTTTTTATTTTGCTTTCTCTATATTTTCTCTTATATGATAAAAGAAACGCTGCTTCAATTTCAATAGGGGTTGGAATATGGGTTAAGATATTTCCTGGCTTGCTTCTTCCAATTTTGCTTATGAAAGATAGGAGTAATGGAGAAAGGTTCCGCCATCTCGCCATAATTTCTGCAATTTCAATTGCAATTTCTTCTCCTTTCCTGCTTTTTGCTTTCAATGATTTTATGAAATTTTTGCTTTTCTATACAATTGGATATGGAAAAGTTATTGGTATAAGTCCATGGCACAGCATTTATTATCTTTATGCTTCTCCTATTCTGAAGTATATAACACTATTTATTCTTATAATTGGGCTATTGCTTATATACACATGGATATGGAAGAAAAAATATGGAGCATGGAAATGCGCCCTGCTTGTTTTCCTGATATTTTTCATTTTTTATAGAAAAATTCACGGAAATTATTTTCTCTATATATTTTCTCTTCTCTCTCCCTTTTATTTTATAAATGCAAGAACAAAATGGAAATACTGGGTTCTGACAGCCCTTGTTTTCCTTTCCCAGTGGTTGAGTTTTCAGGAAGATGTGATGTATCTCTACTTATCCATCTCAGTATCGCTATGCGTAATTCTTATTCTGGCTTTGTTGTTTTTGGATGTTTCTTCATCCCATTCTGAAAAATATAAAAATAGCATTTCATTATAATTTCATGAAAGTGTTAAAGCTTGTTGTAACATTGGGTATATTTTTGATGTTGGCTACAAGCCAGAATGGCATTAAAATGAATTTTTCAGAAATGCAGGAAAAGAAGGAGATAGAAAAAATAGCAAGCATTGATATTGGAGAGCCAGTTATAGTTGAGAATGCAGAATATGCAAAAATTTTGATTAAAAATGCGAGCCACTATACCATAGGAGGCGCTCCTTCTCTTCCAGTGATAACAAAAACATTTGTTTTTCCTTTTGGAAGTAAAATAAAAGAAGTTAAGCTTGAGGTGAAAAGCGAGAAAATGAAAATTGATAAGGAAATAGCTATCTCGCCAAGGCCAGTTTCATATGGAATGAAATATCCAAAAGCAAAGAGTATGCTATCCATACATGGATTCTATCCAGAAAAATGGTATTTTTATAATATCGGCGTTGGATTGAGAGATGGAAAGCATGTGATATTTGTAACACTAAAAATATTTCCATGTCGTTATAATCCAAATGAGCAAGAAATTGAATATATCGAAAATGCCAGAATAAAAATAAGATATGAGCTGTCCGCTACAACTTTCAATAATGCATATGATTTGCTCATCATAGCTCCTGCAAAATGGGAACAAATTTTGCAACCATTGGTGCAGCATAAGGAAAGCCACGGAATAAAAACAAAGTTTATGAGTGTCGAAAATATTGTATCGAGCTATAATGGGAGAGATGATGCAGAGAAGGTAAAATATGCGATAAAAGATGAGATTGAAAAAGATGGAATAAAATATGTTCTGCTTTTTGGAGGGATGAAGAGACAGAGCATGAGATGGTGGATCCCAGTTCGATACAGCCATTTAGATGACAATAGCAGCTGGGAAGCAGGTTATCTTTCAGACCTATACTTTGCAGATGTATACAAATATGAAGATGACAAGATTGTTTTTGATGACTGGGACAGCAATGGAAATGGCATATATGCAGAATGGAATAAAAACAATAAAGATGTGCTTGATTTATATCCAGATGTTTATGTTGGTCGCTTAGCATGCAGAAATGCAAGGGAAGCAAAGTTAATTGTTGAGAAAATAATAGAATATGAAAATAGCAATGCAAAAAATCAGGAATGGTTCAAGAAGTTTGTGACAATAGGGGGAGATTCTTTTCCTGACAAAGAAGTTGGAACAGATTATATAGAAGGGCAGGTTGAAAATGAACAGGCGATAAAATATATGGATGGATTCAATGCAGTAAGAATATGGGTTGAAAATGGCGACATTGAATTTACTCCAGAAAATGCTGTGGATGTGCTGTCACAGGGAGAAGGTTTTGTTTATTTCAGCGGGCATGGAAATCCAGCTTCGTGGGCAACTCATCCTCACAATGATTTCTCTACATGGATTGATTTCAGTCTGGCTGATATAAAAAGCTCGAAAAACGATGGTAAACTTCCTGTGCTTGTTGTCGGCGGCTGTCACAATTGCCAATTCAATGTGAGCATATTCAAATTTCTGGAGGAAGGAATATGGGCTTATTATCTTGGGGACATGACTCCAGAATGCTGGGGATGGCAATTTGTCCGCAATCCTAATGGCGGAGCTATAGCAAGCATCGGAAACACAGGCTTGGGATACGGCACAATAGGAGACGGTCCAGTTGATGAGATTCCTGATAGTGTGCCAGATGGCATACCGGACTGCATACAATACTTGGACGGATGGCTTGAACCACATTTTTTTGAAGTTTATAACCATTATGGAAAACATGTTCTTGGAGAGACTTTTGGACAGGCAATTACAGATTATATAAACGAGTTTCCAATAAACTGGGAGATGGACTGGAAAGACAATCCACATACAGCTGATTTAGTAAACTTAAAGACTGTCGAAGAATGGATTTTATTCGGTGACCCAAGCCTGCAGATAGGAGGATACTAAAATTTTTATTTCACCCTCTTTTTATCTTTATGAAAGTAACAATTGTAATGGGTTCCAGAAGCGACGAGCATATTGGAAAAAAAGCAGAAGAAATGCTGAAAAAATTTGGTGTTGATTATGAAGTCGTTTTTGCTTCCAGCCACAGAACACCAGAAAAAGTGAAAGAGGTGGCGAAGAGCGACGCAGATGTTTTCATAGCTATAGCCGGTTTATCTGCTTCGCTGCCAGGCAGCATAGCAGCACATACAATAAAGCCAGTTATAGGAGTGCCAGTCTCAGGAAAGTTAAATTTAGATGCAATCCTCTCCATTGTTCAGATGCCGCCTGGCGTGCCAGTCGCAGCCGTCGGCTTGGACAGGGGCGACAATGCTGCCTTGCTTGCCATCCAGATTCTTGCTTTGAAAGATGAAGAGCTGCGGAAGAAGCTTGAAGAATATAAGAGGGAAATGGGGGAAAAATATGTTTGATGAGGGAAAATTTGTTGAAGAGGCGGTTAAAAAATTGAAGGAGGAGGTGAAGGGTAAAGCCATTATTGCTGTATCTGGTGGCGTGGATTCAAGTGTGGCTGCAAAAATTGGAAGCATGGCTTTAGGGGAAAATTTGGTTGCTGTATATGTGGATACTGGGCTAATGAGAAAAAATGAAAGCAGGGAAGTCGAGTCTTTATTCAAAGAAATGCCTCTCAAATTTGTTAAGGTAGATGCAGAAGAAAGATTTTTGCAGGCATTGAAAGGAGTCGTTGACCCAGAAGAAAAAAGGAAGATTATTGGAGAGCTTTTTATAAAAATTTTTGAAGAAGTTGCAGAAAAGGAGAAAGCAGAGTATTTGATACAGGGAACAATAGCTCCAGATTGGATTGAAAGCGGCGGCGGACTGCGTGACACAATAAAAAGTCATCATAATGTTGGAGGACTGCCGAGCATACTTAAGCTAAAAATAGTTGAACCATTGCGTGATTTGTATAAGGATGAGGTAAGGAAGGTTGCAAAATATTTACGTCTTAAAGTTGCGGAACGTCAGCCATTTCCAGGACCGGGATTAGCAATAAGAATTATTGGAGAGGTAACCAAGGAAAGGTTGGAAATTATAAGGGAAGCATGTCACATTGTGGAAGAAGAAATTGAAAAGGAAGTTGCAAAGGGAATGGAAAAACCATGGCAGTATTTTGCTGTTTTATTGCCTGTAAGAAGTGTCGGTGTTCATGGAGATAGAAGGGCGTACGGCTATACAATTGTCGTGAGGAGCGTTGCTTCGATTGATGCCATGACAGCTTCATTCAGCCACCTGCCATATCATTTGTTAGAAAGAATTTCCATAAGAATAACGAATGAAATCAAAGGTATTAACAGGATTGTATATGACATAACAAATAAACCTCCAGCGACCATAGAATGGGAATGAAATGAAATGGGAAAAATGGAAACCATTATATGAGAAAATTTTGAAGGAATTTGGATATGATGAAAGCATGGACAGGAAAGCAGCGACAATAGCTGCAGAGATTTCAAAAAATTTGAATAAAATTGATTTGGAAGACTTAAAAAAAATGCTGCAATTCAAGCCAGTTACAATATGCGGCGCCGCCATGCAAAATGCAGATGTGGCGAGAATAAAAGGCATTGTGATGGCTGCCGATGAAGCTACTTCATTTCTTCTTGCCCATGAAAAGCTACCAGATATAGTTGTAACTGATTTAGATGGAGACATTGATGATTTGATTGAGGCAAATAAAAGAGGAAGCATTGCGATAATACATGCTCATGGTGATAACATTGATAAAATAAAAAGTTGGTTGCCAAAGTTTGAAGGAAAAATTATGGTGACAACACAAACAGAGCCTTTCGATGACATATATGACTTTGGAGGATTTACAGATGGAGATAGGGCATATTGCATAGCAAAGCATTTTCATGCCTGCAGAATTTTTTTACTCGGATTTGATTTTGAAAATGTGGTAGAAAAAGAAGGAAAAGATAGCAAAATAAAAGCAAGAAAGCTCAAATGGGCGGAAAGAATAATAAAATGGCACGATATGTTATGAAAACTTTAAATAAGCAATTTACTTTTAATTTTATGAAGAAAATATATGGGATATTAATTGCTTTGCTTCTCGTAGCCATATACTCGATGGGTCAGCCAAAAATAAATAGTGTTTCAGATACTCCTGACCCTGTTGAAGTGCCTGGTTACAATAATATTACAGCAGATATTACAAATGCATCGCAAGTATATGTTGAGATATATTATCCAAATGCAACTCTTATGGGAAACTATTCCATGACAAACATTGCTTCAACAAATACATGGTATTATAACAATACATATGCATACCCTGACCCGCTTGGCACATACAACTATGTGATTAAAGCCTATAATGCAACAGGCTGGAACACATCATCAAGCTATACTTTTACAATTCAGGATACAACTTCGCCATCAAGTTCTGTTGATGCATTGTCAAAATACTGGTATAATTCAACAATCTCTGTAACAGCTACTGCAACTGATAACTACAATGTTTCAAGCGTAACTCTAAAATATCGTTATAGTAGCGATAACTCTTCATGGGGTTCATGGAGTGATTTTGCTGTGGACAACTCACCGCCATGGCAATGGAATTTTAATTTTCCGGGCGGAGAAGGCTATTATAGATTTCTCACAATAGCAAAAGACGATGCTGGAAATGTTGAATCATGGCCAACAGTTTATGATGAAAACTGTGCTTATGA
Organism: Thermoplasmata archaeon; assembly: GCA_021162305.1. GTDB lineage: Archaea > Thermoplasmatota > E2 > UBA202 > JdFR-43 > JAGGXW01. The sequence continues at coordinate 7,171 of JAGGYX010000066.1, forward strand.
CACGACGCCGCCTTCCTCAAATATAGATTCAATGGCATATTTTTATTCGAGTAAGCCAATTACAATAAATGCAACGGCTTCAGATGGCTTATCTGGCGTTAACACCGTGAGCCTTTATTATAGATATAGTAGCGATAACTCTTCGTGGGGTGCATGGCAAAGCTTTGCTTCAGATAACTCGCCACCTTATCAATGGAACTTTACTGCTCCAGATGGAGACGGTTATTATGAATTTTATTCAATAGCCATTGATGTTGCTGGAAATGAGGAAAGCAAGACAACTGCAGAAGAAAATGCATGCTTGGATACGACTCCGCCTTCAACAGTTATAACAGCTACACCCTCATATGGAAATCATATTAAATCAAGCTCAGTAATCACGCTTACGGCAAGCGACCCAATTACAGGGGTGAATGCAACCTATTACAGAATATGGAATGGAAGCTGGCACCCGTCACCAGGAAGCGGAAATGGAAAGAGCAACAATTTCTACATTTATTCCGGTAGTTTTTCCTTAACCAAGGAAGGAACAAATTATGTTGAATATTATAGCGATGATGCCTTAGGAAATGAAGAAGCAACCCATAATAAAACTTATATAGTGGATGATAGCCCACCTATCATAAAAGACATTTTAGCCAGTCCATCTGTGCAGACTTCAGGAGGAAAGGTGAATATTACATGCACCATAATAGATGACACAATCATGGATGGAGTATATCTGGAGGTTACATATCCAGATGGCTCATTTTCAAATTTCACAATGCATCATATTCCATGCTCCACATATTATAGGGAAGAAATTTATAGCATTGTTGGAACATATGATTTTACAATCTATGCCAAGGATATGCTTGGAAATTCAAATAAAAGCTCTGTGCATCATTTTACCATAACAACGGGCAATCATCCTCCAGATAAGCCAAGTAAACCAAGTGGAGTTACCAATGGCATTACTGGAACATCATATACATATTCGACGCATGCAACAGACCCGGATGGAGACAATGTTTACTATTTCTTTGACTGGGGAGATAGTAGCACAACAGGATGGATTGGTCCATATGCATCTGGCAATACAATTTCAGCATCCCATATGTGGGGCAATCCTGGCACATATAGCGTAAAGGTTAAAGCAAAAGATGTTAACAATGCTGAAAGTGAGTGGTCAGAAAGCCTTGTTGTTACAATAACATTGCCAAATTCACCTCCCGTAACATCATATTCAATAAGTCCA
>JAGGYX010000220.1 GCA_021162305.1 Thermoplasmata archaeon
CTGCCAAACTTTTTTTCTGCAAATTTTCTTATTGTTTCCGCTGATTGTATTTTGTCTTTAAAATAAAAATGTGAAATAGCTCTTCTAACTCCGAGATCATCTGCTGGTATCACATTCATCCCAATAGATGCAACCATTACAAGTTCTGATGTCCATCTGCCAATACCTTTAAACGTCGTAAGGATTTCGACTATTTCTTCAGGGCTTTTATTTCTCAAATCTTCTGGATTAAATCCATTTACAACCTCCAAAGAGAATTCTTTAACATACTTAGCTTTTCTCCAGCTAAGACCACAATTTCTCAATTCATTTAAACTCAAACTCGCCAAAGTCTTGGCGTAGGGGAATTCATATGCATATTCTTCACAAAACTTTATCTTTTCCCCATATCTCTCAACCAAATTTGCTGTTATTGATTCTGCAACTTTCAATGAAATCTGTTGTTGTATTATTGCTTTGATAACACCTTCAAAAACGGTTGCTGACATTAAACCAGCTCTCCCAAATCCATATATCTTCTCTTTAATTCTTTTTAATACTATATCCTTCTCCATGAAATCATAGAGATCCTTTGCATCTTTTAGCCCGTGAAATTCAGAGACAAAGCGCTCTATTTCCTCCTTTTTTCTTAAGAAGGAATTGGAGGTTGTTATTATTAGTTCTGGTTTTTCTATGCTTCCTCTGGCTTCTAAGATAATGGGAGTCAATCTTCCGTCAATTTTCAGTGCTCTTATCCACTTCTGATTTTTGATAATACATGGCGTGGGTCTTTCTGGAAGTAAAGAAAATTTAAGCTTTAATTTCCAGTCAAATGGGAAATTTAGAGGAATTATCCAGCTTTGCTTATCATGTTTAATCTTTTTTACCATTTTATTCACCCATACCTTTTGCCTTCCAATTTTGCCACTATAAAATCTTTACCTTCTTTTTTCATCAGCATTTTGATACCGTAGACAAGAGAATATAAAGCCCTAACTTTAGCTTGAAATTCATCACCGCCAGGAGTGCCTTTTCCCTCTATTGTTAGGAATTTTCCTTCCCCAATTTCTACGAATTCAGAAGTGGCTTTTGCTGTATAATATGTTTTGTATTCTTTTGTTAGGTCAAGTTTTGATTGCTTCATGTTTCCGCCTTCGTTATTAAAGATTTTAATTCTTTCTGTTCCTTTTCCAATAGTTTTTTCATCCCCTCTTTTATTATCCACTTCGTGTTTTTATTATCAACCTTTGCCCATTTCTGTAAGAATTCAAAAACGGACTTTGGGTCTTTTTTCGTAACTTCTCTTAAAGCCCAGCTAATTGCTTTTTTGACGTCTCTATCCTTCTCACGCATCGTTTTATTTAAAAACTCTAAACAAATATTTGATTCTGTTTTCCTTGCTCTTATGTAAGGTGGAATTATTGCTACGGCCAATCTCCTCAACCATTTATTCTCGGAGTTTATCCATTGCTCCGTCAAATAGAATATTTCTTTCTGATTCTGAATCGCTAAATTTACAATCACTCTTAAAGCCAATTGGTCGCAAATTTCCCAGTCGGAGATATCATCAAGAATCTTTAAAACAAATTGTTTTGAATTCTCATAATTCTTCTTACTTATCTTCTCTAAAGCACTTATTACAATTAATCTTTCATCTCTTTTGCCTTTCTTCCATAATCTCAATAATTTTTCAAATTTCCAGTTTTCCATAATCAGTAATTCGCCCAATTCTTGCCCTATTGAGTTAAGTAAAGGAGTTTTGGTAAATCGAAGCTTATCAGTTTTCTCCTTCTCAAGTTCCTTTGAAATTAAAGATAGAGTTAATTCAACGTCTCCTTTTTTCAATCCATCATAAATCAATTTTGCTATTTCTTTTTTATCTTTCACCATAGCACCATTAACATTTCTTATATAATTTCTTTTTCCAGCGGCTTCGGAGCGGAATGTTATAACTATAGCTTCTCAGTAATCTTTTCTATTTCCACTTCTTTCTGGCTTCCTTCTTTCATATCTTTAACCACAACTTTTCCATTTTTCCATTCCTCTGGAGCTACAATAACAGCAAATCTCATTCCCTTTCTATTTGCATATTCCAACGATTTTGAAATATTGCGTGCCATCAAATCCATGCTTGTTGCTATTCCATGGTCACGAAGCATCCTCGCAACTTTTATTGCCTCTTTCACCATTCCCTGCATATATGCCACATAAACTGGCTTTTCTGACAATGGAAACTTAAAACCCTCGTTCTCCATTGCTATTAATATGCGGTCAAAGCCAATGGCAAAGCCTGCCGTTGGCACATGCCGCCCCCCGAGCAAAGTTACGAGATTATATTCGCCGCCTCCCGCTATTTGCTTCTCTGCGCCAAGCGTGGGGGCATCGATTTCAAAAACAATACCAATGTAGTAATCAAGCCCTCTTGCAATGGAGAGGTCAAGATTGTAAGGAACAGAAAATTCATCAAGGAAAGCCATAATTTCCTTCATTCTTTTTGCTTCTGGATATTCAATTTTATCTATCTCTCCCGTCTCAATGAATTTTTTGAATTTTGGAAAGTCATTTCCTATACGGGCTTCAATGCTCTCAAAATCCTTTTTGTCAATGAGTCGCATCATCTCGCTATCATTTGCTCCTATGCCATCTAAGAATCGCCTTAAAATATCGAGATTGCCAACGCGCAAAACAATTTTTTTCAATCCAATGCTTTTTAAAATATCGTATGCCATTGCAATAAGC
>JAGGYX010000192.1 GCA_021162305.1 Thermoplasmata archaeon
AGTTTGTAGTATTTCACCCATCATTATATGTTGAATTAGGCTTTTCATGGAAATCGATTTTCCCTTCTATGAAATCAAAGGAAAATCTATTTATTTTCCTGAAGAATTTATTATTTGCCTTGGGCTCTGGCATATTCCATCCCCTCCTTTTGATGGAATACCTGCCCAAGGCTTTTATTTTTTTCTACATTTTTACTTGCGGAGATACTGAACTAATTCTATTAATTGGCGTAGCATTTCCATTCCCTCCTGATTTTTGCATCAGGAGGGGTATTTCTTGTTTTTTAAATTTTCAAATTCTTGACAGCTCCATCTATTCTTATCCCAAATATTATATTTGCCATGTTATTTATCATCATGAAAAATCTGGATGATATTGCAAATGCCATAGAAAAAAAGCTGAATGAAAAAGACGATTTAAGGGAAATAGCATTAAAGAAATGCAGGGACATAATAAGGGAAAGCAGGAAAAGCATAAAAAAGTTGCATAATGGCGATGTCGAAAATGCCGCAAAAAGGCTTGAAAAGGCTGTAAAGTTGCTAAGAGAGCTAAAAGAAAAATTGAAAGAGCATCCAGATTTGATAACCACTGGCTATATGGAAAATGCCATGCAGGAGGTGGCGGAGGGCAAAATTTTCCTCGCCATCGTGAAAAATGAGGAGCTTCCATATCCAGAGGACATAGAAGTGAGTTACACTGCATATGTTATGGGGCTTGCAGACGTTATAGGCGAGTTGAGAAGGCGTGGGATGTATAAGTTAAAGGAAGGAAATGTTGCAGAAGTGGAAGAAATAGTGGATGCGATGGAGGCAATATATGATAGAATAGCCGAATTTGATTATCCCTCTGGTTTAATTCCTCTGAAAAGAAAACAGGATATAATGAAAAAAGTTCTGGAAAAAATGAGAGAAGAAATAGTAATATTTCGAAAAAGCAAGGAGCTTGAAAATAAAATAGATGCTTTGTTGAATAAATTGAAAAAAGAAAAAGAGGAAGTTGGGCTTGATATCGATTCTTTACTGTGAATATACTCTTCCTTCCTTTATTACTGTTTTTACCAGATTTTTTCCAATGTAATATGGAATGAAGTTTGGTGATGGAGCATCAAAAATTATCAAGTCAGCTTTCTTGCCATATTCAATGCTTCCCACATCTTTTAAATTTAACGCTTTTGCAGCGTTTATGGTGGCTGCTTTTAACGCATCGATGATGGGCATTTTTAGTTTATATACAGCAAGTTGTATGATAAACTGCATGTTTCCAACATAACAATTTGGATTCATGTCAGTGGCTATTGCTACATTTAAGCCCATGTTTAACATTTTTCTTGCATTTGGATATTCTTCATTTAAAACAAATGGCGTAGCTGGAAGTAAAGTTGCTATAACGCCTGCTTTTTTCATTTCCATCAAACTTTTATCATCTGCCATGAGCAAATGGTCAGCTGAAATTGCTTTAAGTTTTGCAGCAAGTCTGCTGCATCCCATGCATGAAAACTCGTCGGCATGTATTTTTGGTAGCATCCCATGTTGCTTCGCTTCCTTCAATATTCTTTCAGATTGCTCCACATTAAAATAACCTTTTTCGCAAAACACATCTGCAAATCTCGCAAGTTTTCCTGCTTCTGGGAGAATTTCTTCAATAACATATCTTGTATATTCTTCGCTATCATAGCCATGCGGAATTGCATGAGCAAGATATGTTGGAATTATTGTAGCATTGCTTTTCAATTCATTTATTGCTTCAAGTAATTTTATTTCATTTTTTTTATCCAAACCATACCCGCTTTTTACCTCTATGGTTGTTGTACCATGCATAAACATTTCTCTTGCTCTTTCTTCCATTTCCTTTATTATTCTTTCCTTGCTTGCCTTCCTTGTTTCTTCAACAGTATATAAAATTCCTCCTCCCCCTCTTGCTATTTCTTCATAGCTCAAGCCAGCTATTTTCCATTCAATTTCAAAATCGCGATATCCAGCAAAAGCAATATGAGTATGGCTGTCTATGAAGCCAGGCATAACGAAATTACCATTTGCATCTATAACTTCTTCAGCTCTTTCATTTTTTCCTATGCTTTTTATCAACCCATTTTCAATATACACACTTGTATCTCTTATGAATTTATAGCCATTGAAAAGAATACCAATATTTTTTATCAACAAATCCATAGAATATAATACAAAAAATTTTAAAAAGAATACGTATGGCTATTTGTGAAAATAACCTTTGTGATACCAACGCTGAATGAAGAAGAGGGCATTGGAATAACCATAGATAGCATCAACGCTGATGAATTAAAAAAAAGGGGATGGGAATATGAAATCTTGATAATAGATGGAAACTCAGAAGATAGAACGAGAGAAATAGCAGAGCAGAAAGGGGCGAGAGTTATAATAGAGCCCCGCAAGGGATATGGAAGGGCATATAAAACAGGGCTGGCTATGGCGGGCGGCGACATCATCGTGACTGGCGATGCCGACGGCACATATCCTTTTGATAAAGTTCATGAATACATTGAGTTGTTTTTGGAAGAAAACCTTGATTTTATAACAACAAATAGATTTGCTGAGTTAAAGCATGGAGCAATGAGTTTCAAACATTTTATTGGAAATTTCATTCTCTCCTTTACCCTCCGCCTTTTATATGGAATAAAAATTGAGGATTCGCAATCGGGAATGTGGATAATGAGGAGAGATGCATTGAAAAAAATAAAGCCGTTGGAAGCCTTTGATGATGGAATGCCTTTCAGTGAGGAAATAAAAATTGAAATGTTTAGAAATAAGAAAATAAAAGCAAAGGAAATACCTTCCTGCTTATATAAAAGGAAAGGAGTTGCAAAGATTCAATCATGGAAAGATGGATGGCGTAATTTAAAGTTCCTGATTTTATATAGAGTAAAAAGC
>JAGGYX010000203.1 GCA_021162305.1 Thermoplasmata archaeon
AATCATCGAAGAATAAGAATGTTGCAGAGCCATTTGAAGCTGATGCAGCATATTCATTTCCATAATACATCCATGCAAGTGTTTTATTTTGTGTTGTAATTTCATCTGCAATCTCAACCCAGATATTAGCCCACTTGCCATCTACCTTTCTTTCAATCCAATAATCAAGTTCTGTAACATTGTCAGCATATCTTATAAAGCGTAAATCGCTGGAGTCAGGATTCATGGAAGTATTGTAGCTTATATTAAGCAATACCTGGTAATATGCTGGTGTTTTACCAGATGAAACCCATAGGTTTATAGGTTTTCTGTGCGTCCATACTCCTATTGTTTTTGTCATGCTTGCAACGCTTCCATCATTATCTGTAACAATGAGAGTAACATTATATGTCCCCTGTTCAGCATATTTATGCTTTGGGTTTTGCTCATAGCTTATATTTCCATCTCCAAAGTCCCATGTCCAGTTTACAATAGAGCCATCACTATCATAACTTTTATCATTAAATTGAATTTCGTACAAATCGCATGGCGAGTATGAAAAATCAGCAACTGGGGGAGCATTTTCAACATTTATAATCTTGTATGTTGAATCTGTTGCCCCGTCACTGTCTCTAACAGTAAGGCTCACATTATATGTTCCAGCACTCGCATATTGATGCTGTGGATTTTGTTCATAGCTTATATTTCCGTCACCAAAGTCCCATGTCCAATTTACAATGTAGCCATCGTTATCATAACTTTTATCAATGAATGTTATGACATCAGCACAAGTTGGATTTAATGGAGAATAAATGAAATCTGCAACTGGAGCATAATTGCTTGCTACGAGAGGAAGCATATCTCCAGTTGCAATGTTGCCATTGCTATTGTAAGGCAACATTGTGTCGCCAAGACCATCTCCATTTGTATCGATGCCATTATAATCACTCCAGTAATTGCCTCCAAGCCATGCGCCGCCTATTATATTAGCGCCTGCTGTCTTGGTCGTGTTCCATTTATTGTTTCCGTTATCGAAAGCATTGTTCGTATTGTTGAAGTAGTTGTTGTATATTGTGTTGCCTGATGATGAATTTATATATATGCCATAACCGCTATTGTTGCAAATTCTATTTGTTTTTATTATTGTAGAAGAAACAGAGGAAAGATATATGCCCTCTTCACCATTATTATGGAATGCATTTTTTGACACCGTCTCATTGGAGGATGATTCAATTAAAAGACCATCATATGTATTGTTATATGCATGATTATCGGATATTTTATTGTTATCGCTGCTATGAGATATCAAAATTCCACAGTCCGCATTTTCATATACTTCATTCCCAGTAATATTATTATAACTGGCATATGGTTCAAGAATAATTCCATCTTCCCCATTCTTATATGCGGTATTATTTTTGATGATATTGTGAGAGGAATACATCAGCAGTATACCTTCGCCATTATTTCCAACGCCATTGTAACATGCAGTATTTCCGATAATGTTATTATAAGAAGCATTTTCAAGCAATATTCCATCGTATGTATTGTTATGCACGATATTCCCATAAATTGTGTTATTGCTGGAAAGATTTAAAATCACACCAGCACCGCCATTGTTGCATATTATATTATTAGATATATTGCAATAGCTCACGCCTTCCATATAGATGCCTTCCTCTCCACCATTTCTTATTGTAAAGCCAGATATGTTAACATTGCTCGCCTCTATTGTAACAACATTGCTATCGCTACCACCATCTATTATTGTTATATTTTTATCTTCACCATAGAGATTTATACTTTTATTTACAACAATACTTTCATTATATGTTCCATTGCTAACGAGAATTGTGTTTCCATTATCAGCATCATTTATGGCAGCCTGGATGGTATCATAATAAGTATTCTTATCAATATTATGAACTGGTTCTGTCAAACTCCTTTTTGTTAAAGCCGGCGTTTCTGGGTCGCCAAGCAGGTTTATTTCATAATAGCACCATCTATATACATTATAATTGGTTGCATCAGATACAAAATGCTGTTTAGCCAGCTGAAGCATCTTACCCAAATTCTCGCTTCCATTCTGGAATAGCCCATAAAATTCCATCTCAACAAACTCACCCGAAAATGCACTCGCATCATCGCTACTATACCATCCATAACGGGAGTTAAGCATGCATGCTATTGTTCCGCCATTTGGATTCAATACATATTTTTCTGCGAGACAATCATTATAATCGAATGCTCCAGAATAGCAAGCCACTGATGTATGTATAGGATAGAAAGAGTTTGTTAACGAGGAGGCATCCCAAGTATACCAGTCAACACGTCCTCCATTTTCGTAATTTACTAAATAATAACTCCAGTTCCCATGCCCTTCATGCTGAACAATAATGCGGCCGGCATTGAATTTTGAAATCCAATCTGTTTTTGTAACCGTTCCATTTTCTTCATAAAGTCTATCAATTGTATAATCAGGTGGCACCCACTGAGCACATTTTTCAGGTAATGTAGTGGCATCAGGATTGTTTCCACTTTCCAAACGAGATTCATGCAATTGCACAACTTTTGGTTTATCTGCTGTTTCAAATGCTATAACTTTATTTACAAAATTTGTTGTCTCTGTCGTTGTTTCTACAGGTGCCCTTCCAACATACACTTCTGCTATAAAATCGGGGTTGTCCTCCGGCTCCCCCCAATGGGTGTCGCCATCATCATTCCATGTTCCATCTAAGCCAGCATAATATAAGTCTGCAGGAATATCGTTATCTATCACTGGTCCATTATTTGTATTGACATAACCGTAAAACCCGCGATGAGGTATAACGCTGTCATCGCCGCCAAGCAAGACATATTCTGTGCCCCAATTTTGATAGGCATATTTTATGAAGTTTCTTATTTTTTCTTGCAGATCAACTCCTGCAAAATTTGCTTGGATAT
>JAGGYX010000215.1 GCA_021162305.1 Thermoplasmata archaeon
CCTTAAGGAACCTATAGCGTTAATTCTTTTAATGCTTTTTTTATTATATTTATGCCCAAATATATTGTTGTAACCGGCGGCGTATTATCTGGGCTTGGGAAAGGAATAGTTTCTTCTTCCATTGGACTTCTGCTTAAAAGAAGAGGTTACAAAATAACTGCAATAAAAATTGACCCATATTTGAATTGCGATGCGGGCACAATGAATCCTTTTCAGCATGGAGAAGTTTTTGTTTTAGAAGATGGGGGAGAAGTTGATTTGGATTTAGGAAATTATGAAAGATTCTTGGACATGAATTTGAGCAGAGACAATAACATTACAACTGGTAAAGTCTATAAGAACGTTATAGAAAAAGAGAGGAGAGGCGATTATTTGGGCAAGACAGTTCAAATTGTTCCTCATATAACCGATGAAATAAAAAATTGGATAAGAGGAGTTGCTGAAAAGGAAGGAGCAGATATATGCATTGTAGAAATAGGAGGAACAGTTGGAGACATAGAATCAATGCCATTTTTAGAAGCTGTAAGGCAATTAAGGCTGGAGGAGGGGGGAGAAAATGTTGTTTTCATTCATACAACTCTTGTCCCAATTTTAAAAGTAGTGGGGGAACAAAAAACAAAACCAACACAGCATAGCGTTAAAGAATTGAGGGCGATAGGAATTGATCCAGATGCAATTGTAGGAAGATGTATAGAGCCCCTAAAAGAAGAAACAAAAAGAAAAATATCTCTTTTCTGCAATGTTCCATATGAAGCTGTTTTCTCTTCTCCTGATGCAGAATGCATATATGAAGTGCCTTTGATATTGGAGGAGCAGGGAATTTGTAAGTATATACTGAAGAAATTAAATTTGTCTGACAGAGAAGCAAATCTGAAGGATTGGAAGGATTTTGTAAATAGACTAAAAAATGGGAAGAAGAAAATAGATATAGGGCTCGTTGGCAAATACACTGCCTTAGGCGATTCATATTTAAGCATATTGGAAGCTTTTCGCCATGCTTCTGCTGAGCTGGATGCAAAAGTAAATGTTGTATGGGTTGAGGCGGAAGAGCTTGAAGAAGGCAAGAAAATGCCAGATGTTGATGCTGTTCTTGTGCCAGGTGGATTTGGAGAAAGGGGGGCTGAAGGCAAGATAATGGCTATAAAATATGCAAGAGAGAATAAGATTCCTTTCCTTGGCATTTGCTTCGGCTTCCAGCTTGCTGTAGTTGAATATGGGAGAAATGTAGTTGGCTTAAATTGCCATTCAACGGAAATAAAGCCAGATACAGAGCATCCTATAATAACCATTTTGCCAGAACAATATGGAATAAAAGAGCTCGGGGGAACAATGAGATTGGGAGCTCAGCCAGTTATAATAAAAGAAGGAACACTTGCTTTCAAATTATATAAGCAAAAGAAAATATATGAAAGACATCGCCACCGCTATGAAGTAAATCCAGAATATGTAGATACGCTTGAGAAACACGGCTTAATTTTTTCAGGAGTGGCAGAAGATAAGATAAGAATGGAAATTTTAGAGCTACAAGAGCATCCATATTTCATTGCATCCCAATTTCATCCAGAATTTAAGTCTCGCCCTCTAAAGCCGGCTCCTCTTTTCTACGGATTCATTGAATCTGCAATCAAAAAAAGATATGGGGAATGAGGGTTAATCTTCTAATAGCATCTCTGGAAGCTCCCTAATGTTGTTCTTAGTAACAACTATCTCCTTTTCTGGATGCCACTCATATATGCTTTTATTTGGATTTTGTATGATTTTAACCAAATAATAACCTTTGAAATGTTTATATTCATAAACAATCTTACCAATGCAACCCTTGTATTTACCAGAAATAATTTCAACCAGTTTTTCGGTCATAGCAAAAAATAATGCCATGTGCCATTATATTGCTATCTATCAACAATTTTGTCCGACAAAAGAAATAAATAAAAGGACAATTATAATTCTGCATCAGGAGGCAATGGAAACTTATAACCAGATAAAAAAATTTAAGTTTTAGCATGAGATGTATTAGCATGAATAAAATATTCGCTTTCATAGCAATAGCTACTCTCCTCCTTACCTCTTTTATTCCAGTTGCTGAGAATGTGGTTGCAGAGGAATCGAATGAATCTAAAACAATAGAAGTTCCAGTGCAAATATATACACTGCATGGTGTAAAAGAAATAAGAAAAGAATTGCCGATAGATGAAGCAATGAAATTGCAAAAAATGGCATATGAAGCAAAAGAAGCAATGGAAATATTATTCAACAAAAATGCATCATTCATAGAAAAGGTAAAAGCCAATGCTATCATAGATTCATTCTTATATGAATTGAAAAGAAATGGATTGCTTGGAGACATGAGCATGAAAGAAGCAAAGGAAATCATCACTGGAAAATACTTACAAAAACAAAGAAATAGCATGGAAGCAAGAAAAATTATGTTTATTTCGAAATTATTGAATCAAAATGGTTGGCAGGTAAATGCATTGTGTTATCTCAGTTGTGGGTACAGTGTACTGGATTTCTTTCCGTGGAATTTTATTCCAGCCATTGCTAGATTCCTTATTTGGATATTCAGCGTACTCTATCTGCCCTTTATGATATTAGATTGCTTTCCTCATCCTACAACAATTGGATTTTGGATTGTGGATTCTAAGGGAATAACAATTCCACCTCATGGATTCATATCTACATCGGGACTTTTAGGAGAAAAAAATTTGGAGTTTAAGGAAGGAAAATCTGTTGCGGTTACAGCAGGTTTCACTGGTGTAGTATTGTTAGGAATTATGGCTATGGGATTCACTTTATTCACGGCATTTAAGAAAACATGAATAAAACAGCATTCACATTCATAGCAATAACAATTCTCCTTCTTGCTTCTTTTATTCCAGCTGGAAATGCAATAGCAACAAAAGAAAATGAAACTAAAACAATGGAGGTTCCAGTGCAAATATATACACTGCATGGTGTAAAAGAAATAAGAAAAGAATTGCCGATAGATGAAGCAATGAAATTGCAAAAAATGGCATATGAAGCAAAGGAAGCAATGGAAATATTATTCAACAAAAATGCATCATTCATAGAAAAGGTAAAAGCCCATGCAATCATAGATTCATTTTCATATGAAATGAAAAAGAATGAATTGCTCGGAAATTTATCAATAAAAGAAGTAAAGGATCTTATTATGGGAAAATATTTCATGAAAAATAGAAATAGTATGGAAATGCAAAGGTTAAATGCAATGGCAAAGTTTTTCCAGCAAAATGGATGGCAAGTAAATGCAATGTGTGGAATGTTTGCCTCAGGGCTAATAATTGACATACACCCTTGGAATTTGATCCTACTGTTATTGTCTTTTAGCGATTTAATAATAATCGGCACCATCGCTTTTCTATTGTTAGTTATTCTTGATGCTATTCCGCATCCTACAACTATAGGATATTGGCTTATCGGTCGTCCACATCCTGAAGTTGAATGTGGAATTTATACTATGGGTCTATTCGGAATAAAATCATTGGAGAATAGGGAAATAAGCGCGTGGCTATTCGGTTTTTCTGGGGTTGTAGTGTTTAATCTTATAGCAATTGGTTTCTGTCCATTCATTGCAATGAAAAGAGTTGAATAAAGACCCAAAACCAAAAAGAAAACTCATCATAATCGAGAAAAGAAGATGGATTTGTATTAAAAGAGGACTCCGAGTTTATTCGATGATTTATCTGGAGAAAGCAGCCTTTAGCAATTATTCAACCAGCAGCACTTTAGATTTCACATCACTTCTATTCCTTTCTTTATCTCTTTCTTTGTTATTCCCTTTCCGATTTTCTTTGCCATCTCTTTATAATACTCCATCATTTCTTCGTCCACAGAAGGATGAACCTGCTGCATCGCTTTAAGGAAATGCTCCATTTTAACTTCCTTCGCTTCCATATTTTCTCTTAAAGCAATCATGCCCGCCTCCCTGCAAATGGCTTCAATGTCAGCTCCTACATAACCTTCTGTCATCTCTGCAAGCTCATCTATGCTAACGTCCTTGGCAAGAGGCATATCTTTTGTATGTATTTTGAATATTTCTTCTCTCGCCTCCTTATCAGGCACTCCAACCAAAATCAACTCATCAAATCTTCCTGGACGCAATAATGATGGGTCAATTATATCAGGACGATTTGTTGCTCCTATTATAACAACATCGTTCATCTTCTCCAGTCCATCCATTGAAGTAAGCAATTGATTGACAACAGTTTCTGTGACTCTTGTTCCTTCATATAATCCACGACGAGGAGCTATGGCATCAATCTCATCCAAGAAAATTATGGACGGCGCCACCTGCTTCGCCTTTTTAAAGATTTCTCGAACTGCTTTCTCGCTCTCGCCCACCCATTTGCTGAATATCTCCGGCCCTTTAATTGATAAAAAGTTGGCTTGGCTTTCTGTAGCTACTGCTTTTGCAAGTAAGGTTTTTCCTGTGCCTGGCGGGCCATATAACAGTATGCCTTTTGGTGGTCTTATTCCCATTCTTTTAAATACTTCCGGCTTCTTTAAAGGCCATTCCACAGCCTCTTTCAGCTTTTGCTTTGCTTCATGTAAACCTCCAATGTCATTCCATTTCACCTGAGGAACTTCAACAAGAACCTCTCTTAAGGCAGAGGGTTCTATCATTCGCAATGCATTCTTAAAATCCTCCATTTTGACTTCCATTTTTTCAAGTATTTCAGTTGGTATTGGCTTATCCAGATCTATTTCTGGAAGATATCTGCGCAAAGCATTCATTGCAGCCTCTCTCGCCAAAGCAGCTAAATCTGCGCCAACGAAGCCATATGTCACATCTGCAAGATAGTCGAGATTGACATCTTTGGCAATGGGCATTCCACGAGTATGAATTTGCAATATCTCCTTTCTTCCATTCCTGTCAGGCACTCCTATTTCTATCTCGCGATCAAATCTGCCCGGCCGTCTTAAAGCTGGGTCAAGAGAATCTGGTCTATTAGTTGCTCCTATTACAATTATCTTACCCCTCTCTTTAAGCCCATCCATTAAAGTAAGCAATTGAGAAACAACTCTACGCTCAACTTCACCATGCACTTCTTCTCTTTTAGGAGCTATGGCATCGATTTCATCAATAAAAATTATTGAAGGAGCATTTTTCTCAGCTTCTTCAAATGTCTTTCTCAAATTTTCCTCACTTTGCCCGTAAAACTTACTCATTATTTCTGGACCATTTATAGTGATGAAGGTAGCTCCAGATTCATTTGCAACTGCTTTGGCTATCAAAGTTTTTCCTGTGCCAGGTGGACCATACAGCAAAACGCCTTTTGGCGGGTCTATTCCAAGTCTTTCAAATAGCTCAGGATGCTTCAATGGAAGTTCTATCATCTCCCTTATCTTCATTATTTCCTCATGCAATCCCCCAATGTCTTCATAGCTTACCTGAGGTAACATCAGCATTTCTTCTTTGACAGGCTCTTCCCTTACAATAATATCGGTCTCATCTCCAATCAAAACTATGCCTTTCGGGTCAGTTTTCATCACGCCAAATGGAAGCGAATTGCCAAACAATGCTATGCCAGGCACAACTATTGTATCGCCCGCCGTGACAGGGCGTTTGAGTAAATTTCTCTTAATCAGGCTTTCTATTCCACGTCCAAACTGAATTTTTTGACCCTGTGGCAGGGCTGGAGCAATGATAACACGATTGGCAATTTTTGCTTCGGCTTTTCTTACAATAACTTTATCTCCTATGCCAACTCGAGCATTTTTTCTCGTGAGATTATCTATTCTTATTATTCCAAGCCCCTCATCACTTGGGCGGGCACGCCATACAATGGCGCCAGTTTTTCTTCCACCTTCAATTTCAATTACATCTCCTGGCGATATGTCAAGCTCTATTCTTGTTTTGGCATCAAGCCTGGCTCTTCCAGCTCCAACGTCTTGGCTCAAGCCTTCTGCAACTCTCAGCACTACTTCTTTCATTCTAATCAAACATAACATCGTGATATTAATGCCTTTTGCTTTACCAAAAATCACTCAATTTTGTATCCCGCTTTTTATCATTTTGAAATAGCGAGTTCACAAATTTTTCAACGAGGATTATACGCTGCTTTGTATAATTTGAAACATTGAACTGTCTGACCAATTCTTTTGCTGGCTCTAAATATTTTTTGATTGATTTTTCATGCACTGTCATTACAATGTCGCCTCCGCAATATGGACATTTTCCACTCAGCGGAATGCGTCTAAACTTTTTGTTGCATTTTATGCAACGGAATTGCTGCCTGCTGTAGGCACGCATATTTCCAATTAAATCTGGCAGGAAATGCGTCTGTATAACCTTGCTTGCAACATCTTCCTCGTCAACAGCCCTTATTTTTATTGCCAAATCCATCTGGGCTTTTAGTTTGTCTTCCATTTTATTCAATAGCTTGTATGCAGATGTTTTTGGTCCTTCTGCAATGTGTCTGGTATCATGTGTGAAACCAAAATTTTTGTATTCGTTGCCTGTTCCTAAGCGAGATGAAACCAAGTCCATCATATTTTCCAGCTCCTTAGGGTGAGGATTCTCCAAAGTTTTTCTAAAAAATTCTAAGGGATAGCGAGGTAATAAATCAAGATTCAAAGCCTCTTTATCTATTTCGGCGGGATTTACTCGAGTTGCAATAACAAGAGGCAAGTCCATTTTGCCGCCGCGCTTTTCAGGAATATATTCATATGAAAAATTTATGAGGACATCAAGCAAAAGCATGATTGCATCTTCATCGCCGTCGCAGTTACGCCGTTTTGCGGCATGAAAAAAAGGATGGGCGGCGCATACGCTGGCGTTGATGAAACCAATGATGCGGGCTGCAACACCTGCAGAAGTATGAGGAGATAAGCCAATAACGAGATGACCAATTAAATCTTCTGGATGAGCAGCGTTATAAAATGGTTTCATTCCATATAATTTTTCGAGCATCTCATCTATGAAATTTGCCACTTTCACCAGATATTCTCCAGCTTTGATTGATGGGATTATATCCTGTGGCTTAAGCTCACATATCTGCCAATCATGCTGCAATGGCTCTCCTTTCCAGTCATGTGTATAGCCAAGCTCGTGTAATTTTTCAATGCTTGTTCCAATCTCATATGGTTTGAAATGGGTCAAAGGCATATTTGTCATGTCAAAACGTGCCGTTCCATCTTTAAATACATATACGCCGTGCCTTGCTCTTATAAGCCCTTTTTCTATTGGCTCTGCCACCTTATGCAATGAAGAAAGTCCAATAACACCTTTAACTTTTTTTGGCACTTCAATACCATATTTTTCAGCCACCTTTTTTAGCTCGCTGCTCGGCTTTATTTCAAATTTGGCTACTTTTCCTGTAAAATAGGTTTTTCCTCCACATTTTTCACATATTGTTTTGTATGTTATATGCCCGCATTTCTCGCATTTTCTTTCCCCCATCTCCACTTCCACTTTCATTGCATTGTTTAGCAATCTTTCTCTTCCTCCAGCATTTCCAACAGGGAAAAGAACGTGAGGCGATGCTTTCATTTTTCTTTCTTTCGCTTTTTCAGGACGACCCATCCTTGCTCCAATACGATGCAC
Source organism: Thermoplasmata archaeon (assembly GCA_021162305.1). GTDB lineage: Archaea > Thermoplasmatota > E2 > UBA202 > JdFR-43 > JAGGXW01. The sequence goes on from JAGGYX010000215.1 coordinate 7,568, forward strand.
TACTTTTGGCATTATTTTAATGCCTGCCATCTCACTTACAGCTTCCATGACATCCTCTTTATTGCTGTCTCTCCTTTCAACAATTTTTTCCGCTTCAATATCAAAACCAAGGCATCGAAGCAATGAATATGGCTCTTCTATGATGTAATAGTTTCGTTCTTTATGCAAAACTCCAAGCTCGAGCAATACATTTTTTATTTCATCATCTTTTTCAATCAAAAGCTTTCCATCTTCATATATTCCATTTTTGACAGCATTTTTCAATTTTTTTAGAGAATCAACATCTATATCATGCCAGAAATATGTATGGGCAGGATGCAGAGGAATATCATATTTCTCTGAAAGCTCAAAAGCTTCTCTGGCAGATGGAATGCCTTCATATCTTACTCCTTTTTCTTCAAGCTCCTGAATCCACCATTCATGGCAATAACTTGCCTGTGGTAAAATTGCATTGTTTTCGGCAAACTCCCCAAAAGGAATTAAAATCTCTCCCAAATCAATTATCTCCTTCACATCATTTCTTATTTCTTTGGCAAGCTCGACGCTATCAACTTTTATGAAATCTCCATTTTTTAGCAATACTAAGGGAGCTTCGATGGCATCGCATGGTGTGGCTATGGTTCCTTTTCCAGGGCGTTCCGTTTTAAGCTGTGTTCCTATTGCAATGAATTCATTAAGCAAAAACATGGTGGCAAGATGTATTGCTAGGGCAGCAAGTCCGCAAGTCCTGCAACGCCCATATCGAAGACGGAAACCACCTTTACGAGAAGGATGACTCAAAACAGGACGACCCGCTATCAAATCCTCAATATATTTACTGGAAGGCACAATCTCATCTTTCTTTTCTCCCTTAACAAAATGCTTCAAAAAATCCCATCCTTCCAGCTTCAAATTTGAAACATGCTTCAAAAGCTTGGGAGCTTTCTGGCTCAAGCCTTCCGCAATGACCAGGCAGGCGCCGCCCCGCAGCTTGTTTGTTTTTACACGGGGCAAATCGCGCTTTCCCATGACTTCTTTATCTTCTGTTGCTTCGCCATTTATGCATATGGGACAATTTCTTACAATGAGTTCTATTTCTTCAGGGCTTGGAAGGTATTGCAAATGAGAAACTCTATCATATAATGGTATCTCTTCCTTGTATCTCTCGATTTCATCTTCAGTTGCTTTATATCTATCTATCCCAAGCTTTCTTCTGACAACATCTGCAATAAGCACGCTCATTGCCTCGCCTGTGCCGCCAGCAGAGCGAATTGGACCAGCAAAATATAAATCAACATATTTACTTCCATCATCATTTCTTCCTATTTCTACTTTTGAAATTCCTTCTATGGGCGCAACTAAAACGCCTTCTGTCAATATTGCCAGGCCAGTTCTAACAGCCTGTTCTATTACAGAGGCAAAGCTACCATGCATGCTTTCTGCAATTTCAATTGCAATCTGCAAAGCAGTTTCTTCTCTTCCTTTCTCCTTCAAATATTTTCTGATTTTTTTGGCAATTCCTTTTGGTCCAACCAACTCTTCAACTCTATCTGCCAGATCTTTTGCAAAAGTTGTTTCCACACTATCTTTTGGATCAATGCCACGCTTTCTTGCTTTTACAGCAATCTCGTATGCTTTTTTTATCTCTTCTTCCAGCCCCCTAAAATAATCTTCCACATTGAGAAATGATGGTGAGATAATAAATTTTGCTTTTAATTTGGAAAATCAAACAATAACATTTTAAATGTAGCAAATTTTTCAATATGGAAAAAAGAGAATATATAGATAAGGAGCGAGAAGTTATGCATGAATACTATGAATTATATGAGAAATATGAAGGGAAAAGCATGGATTTTATAAAAAGAAAAATGAAAGAGTTAATCAAAAAAGACCCCGATTTTCTTGACCCATATTTAATTCTTTATAACATACTAAACGAAGAAGGAAAAACAAAAGAAGCGGAAGAATTGCTGGAGGAAGCATATAGAAGAGCAATAAATTTGATAACGAATGAAGAAGGAGATTGGCCATCCATATTGGAATGGTCACTCCTAGAAAACAGGCATATTATACGGACCATTCTGAATAAAGCAATTTTGCTATGGAAAAAGGGAGATGTTAATAGTTCTTTGGATTTATTTAGAAAATTGTTGAAGACAAATCCAGTGGACAATGTGGGCGCTCGTTTTTACATACTTGCAATTAGAATGGGCATGAATTTTGAAGAATTTGAAAACCGTTTTAATAAAGATGGTTTTTATGATAGCAGCCTATTCGATTGGTTTGACGAAAATTATAGAAAATTTCCGGATGAATTTAATTGGTGGGAAAAAGAAATGGAAAAATACGAATAAATTTACTTCATCACATCATTTCTTACATATTCTTCTCCGAGCAATGGATAAAATACTGGCAAGCTTAGCTTTATGAATTCATTTTTTCCTGTAACAATTGCCTTCGCATTGTTTTGCAATGCTATTTTTTCTGCTTCATGTATGCTATTGCAATAGAATATGGTATGGCGACGCCATTTCATCATTTCTTTTATCTCATCTTCGCAACTACATGACAAAGCAAAATCAACATAACAGCCACGCCTTACCATAAGCCATGCTGCTTTTATGTCTTGCATATCCTCAACAAATGAAATAACTTTTCCTTGACTTCCATATGGCAATCCGCCAATGCCATCTGTAATTTCCTTGAAAATGAAAGCGTGGCTATGCCTTATTTCAATAAAAATTTCATGCTCTGGCTCGTCTAAGTTAACTTTCGCCTTTCTTTCATTCCTTACTGCTTCACCTGCAATTACTGCAACGTCTCTACTGCTATATTCATGCTCTCCAGCCTTTCTAACCCTTAATGCAAAGCTTTCATTTTCTTTTATGAAAGAAGAGTATTCTCTAACTTTTTCAACAATTTCATTTAAATCAACGCTTGTTAATATTACAGGAGAGAAGGAGCGGATGCCTCCGACTTCTTTCAGAATTTCTTCAATAAATTTGTCTCCTTCAATAACTATTCTTCCATCAATTTTTTTGATTGATGCATCTATCCCATAAAAATTACAGGCTTTTTTAATATCATTGATTAAAAAATTCTCCCACTGCATTCTAACTCGAGTGCTTTTAAGCCCAATTTCTGAGTAACGAAGCTTATAAAGCATAATGCAAAAAATTATTAGGATAATAAATATTTATATTTCAATGAAATTGGCTGCCTTCGTGATGATTTCAATCCTTCTTTTTATACCCCTCGCCAATGCATGCAAGGATATTATAGTTACAAACAGTGCAACCAAAGGAGATTACAATCTTTTAATGAAAGTTCGTGACCCTTCACGCCCTGGCTTACAGGTTTTATTTATAGCAAATAAAGGATATGAATATTCATATCACAACCCATGGAAAAACGAACCATGGATATTTAGGCTTAATCACAAAATAATAGGCGTCGCCACCCAGGGAGACACCCCTCCAAATATGATAAAAGCCGGCATGCTGATGAGTGATGCAGGTATAGCATATGGAGATGCAGATTCGCCCACGCTATATATAAATCCAACGCGCCATGCTTGGGATGATTTTGACTGGCTTTTATATGCTGCAGAGAATGCGAGTAATGAGGATGAAGCAATAGAAAGACTCAAAGAAGTTTCAGATATGCACGCCTGCGGCGTGGGCGAGAATTTGTTTGTTGTTGGACATAGCAAAGCCTATGTGGCAGAAGGCGATGCTCTTCATTTCGTTACCCGTGAAATTAATGGAATTGAAGTGATGTCAAATTATCCCAAAATGCTGTGGGAGAAGAGGGCTGGTAAAAGAATGATTGCTTCCTCATTTGACACAGTATATGAGGGCTATGTTAAGAGATGGCAGGTTGTGAGACTTGGTGGGTTGACTGGCGTGAGGATTGTTAAAATTGGTAGCAACTGGATCATGGCGAGAGCCATACCTTTTGGGGCGAAAATAAAAATTGACGAAGGCAAAGGAAGCAAAGTCGGCGATTTCTGGATAGAGTTGATAAAATGTGAGGGGAAAAAGGCAATGGTAAAGGTATGCTATGAATATTATGAATGGGAAAATGAAATTAAAAGGATGCTTAACACAAGTATAGGCGTTGAGGACTTAATGAATATTTCCCGCCTCACTACTGATGACTTACATGGATTGAGAGGAATGGCAGAAGGAAGTGAAAAAGCGACAATGATTTTCAAAATCCCTCTTGAAAACTATGAAAAATTAACAATGGGATGGTTTGCTCCAGATGCCATGGCGAGTATATTCATCCCCGTTCACATCGCTGACTATGATATCAATGACGCCTATGAAAATGGGCAGGCGGCTCAGCTGGCAAAAACAATTTTACAAAAATTCGGCTCTTTCGACTTCAGCAGAATAGAAAAAGTGTTTTTAAACGAAAATGAGGGAATAGAAAAGTTAGCATTCAAAAAAGAGAATAAAGCATCCCAAATTTTAACCATATCTGACACAAGCATGCAGGCGCAGGCGTTGCTGATAGAAAAACATATTCTCTCCATGAATGAAGAAAGCATGGATAAATTTCTCTCATTATGGGATGAAAGCTATTATAAAACAATATGCAACATGGAAAAGAGAATAAATAAAATGGATCCTCAGTCAAAAAAAGTTATAGTTAGCGTTGCTTTAAAAATGTGCGAGGCGAGAGTTAAAATAGAAAAAATAGCAAATGGAAGCGATTATACAGGACAGTATGAAAGAGCAAAGGAGCTTGCACAAAAAGGGAAATACAAAGATAGTTTGAATGCAATGAAAAGCATTTTTTCAAAAACTGATGAAAGCCTTTTTGGAATAACACATGAAAAAAAGAGACGAAATGATATCACTCTTATTGCAGTAATGACAATAGCTGTTCTTTTTATGGCTATGATTTATATAAAGAGAAGGAGATAATTTTTGTTGACTTTGTTGGTATCTTTTTCCAGCATTTACAATATGGGAATAACATTAAATATTTGAAACACAATTGAAGTTTGAGGGACAAGATGGAAAAGATAAAAAAGGAGCATTTTGAATGCATTAAGGAAGATAATTCGCAAGAAGAAAATGAAAAACAATGGAGAAGGTCTAAAATAATTTTTGATCATTTCTATGAATATTTGAAAAATAAGGGGCTGGAAGAGAGTACCGCCAGCAGACGAACTGAAATGGCAGCATTCTTTATAATGGATTATCTCTTTGTTTATGATGATGCAATGAGTGTTTTAGAAGTTGGTGGAGACACTATTAGAAGATTCTTGGGCAATTGGTACATTAGAAAGTTTCTGAACCCGAACATATCTGAGATTAAATCTTTTCTTAGATCCATCTCCGATTTCTTTACGTTTCTTCAAGAAAAAGGTTTTATTTCTAAGGAACAACTAAACGAAATAAAAGAAGTATGTAAAGATAAATCATGGTTTGAAATGAGGCTTAAAACTTACTTTGAAGCTCAAGGGGGCGATCTTTATGAATGGTTAAGAGAATATGATTATGAGTTTTTAGGATAAGTTAACTGAGATAGCAAAGGATTATAAATGATTGCAATTTAATATTTAATATGCTTCTCAATGTTTCGCCAAGCTATCTTTACTGGCATCGCAGATTACAGCCTGTCCATGAAGTGCATAATCCATATTTTTTAGTGTTCACTCCCTCTGATACAGACATCAATTTCGCAAGAAAAAAATTGATGGAAGAGCTTGGAAAGGATAACAGGGTGCTGAAATTTGGAGATGTGGAGGAATATACTTCATTCTGGGATTATGAAAGGAAGAGAAAAGTTTTCAAATTATATGTAAAGCATCCATCAATGGTTCCTGAATTGAGCAATAAAGTATTCAATATGGGCTATTATACTGCTGAACATGATATTCCATATCATGAACGCGTCTTAACTGATTTAGCTGCCAATGGAACATGGATATTTGATTCAGAAGGAAAGCAGGCAGAATTGAATGTAATGGTATATGACATAGAACTGACAAAATTTGGAGAAGTTGCAGAACCACCTATAGATATAATTGGCTATGCTAACCTGAAAATAAAATTTTCATCTGAAAAAAATTTGGGAAGCGAGGATTTCTTTTTTGATTTTATTGAAATAGAGGAAAGCGAGGAAGTGAAACAACTTGTTGCCAGTGATGAGCATGAAGAAATAAAAAATTTGCTTGAATTTTGCAAAATTTTAAGAAAAAGCGATATGGTAGCTGGACACAACATAATGGGTTTCGATAATCTGCAGATATATGAGAGGATAAGAAAATTGATGCAATCTTCCACTGTGCTATCACCAGATGAAATTAAAGAATTCAAAGATTTTCTGGACAAATACACGAGGAAAGACCAATCGTTTATTTTTGGCAGCCCCAATGATACAGCAATTTTTTATCCTTCCACATTCGATACCTATCTGGCATCTCGTAAATTTTATGCTCTTGAAGATTTCAGCTTGGATGGAATAACAAACTTTCTTGGTGTTGGCATTTCAGAGCGATTGCATCTCTCGCCCCAGGAAATGGCTATTGATGATAGAACTTTGTTATACAACAAGCAGGATGTTATTGAGGAAGTGAGGGTTACAAAAAGCCTGATTCAGCAGGGGCTGCCGCTTGCATTCATAACAGGAATGCCATTCGAACTGCTTTTTCCGGCTGGCGCCACCAAAATGTGGGATTATATGGCAATGATTAGGGCGGCATATCATAAAAAAATAATGCCTCCAATATGCAGAGCCTTTGACATTGCTCGCCGCATAGAAGAGTATGGAAAGAGTAAGCGTGAAATAGCAGAGAATGTTCGCAAGAAGAAAGCTGGAAAGGAAGTTATGAGAGTTGCGAAGTATGGAGAGGAAATGCCTGACTGGGTTGAATATCCATATCTCATAAATAATAATGGCGAGCTTGGTTATCATTTTCCAGGGGGCATGACAATAAAGCCTGATAGGGATGCAAAATCACACTTCATTCCATGGTATAATGTTATCGTAGCTGACGTGGGTGCCATGTATCCGACGATATTACGAGCTATAAATGCTGGTGGAGATACCGTAAAACTTGCCTTTCATAACCCGGACGAGTGGGTCTGGATAAAGAAGCTACCAGAGAAATTTTTGAAGGAAGTCGAATTTGCTTCGAAACCAGTGGATAAAGAATTTATGGACAGGGGATGGCTTGTTGGTGTAAAAATTGCGAAACAGCCAGGCATAGTTAATCTTGCAATGAAAGGGATAATGAATTTCATCGACAAGGTAAAGAAGGAGATGAAGGAAAAGCACGGCGAGGAGAAAAAAAGACTGAAAATGATATATCAATCTCTCAAGGCAGCCCGCAACGCAGGCACGCATGGCATTTTATCGGCTCCAATGGTAGCATGCCGCCAATTCAATTTATGGGGAGCTGCTCTGATAACAACAAAAGGGCAGCAAATATTGTATGATACACTAAAAATTTTGAGCGATGCTGGCATAAGAGTTGTTTATGGAGATACAGATGGTATATATGTTGCATGTTCCCGCTCTGCTTCAAGTAAGCTAAGAAAAGCTCTTGGCTTACAAGAAGATGGTGAAGACTGGATTGTTAGTCCTGAGTTAGTATATCAAACCATTGAACATTGTAATAAAAAGTGGCAGAATGAGTTGAATTATGAAAATTTTGAGCTTGAGCCAGAAGAACATGACGCAATGATTTTCGTCAAACACAAGAATTATCTGATATTCGATGTTGAAAACGGAAATGTTAAAATGATTACCAAGGGAAATAACTTTAAAGGAAGTGATAAGCCAGATATTGCAAGAATTGCATTAAAAGATATAATGATGGAAGTGTTAAAAGAAAACATTGAATGGAAAGATGAAGAAGAAGCAAGAAAAAAAGTAAAAGAGTCGATAAAAAAAGCAACCCTGAATAAATTAAAGGAAATAGATATAGAAAAGTTTGGCTTGGATGCCTTTACATTGATTCAATCTGTTCAGCCCGCATCCCGTTACAAACCAAATCCCGATGGTTCAATGTCAGTATATGGAGAGCGTGCAAAAGCTTTGGAAAAGCTGGTTGGGAAGCTGAATTATAGAAGAAAATTCAAATTTGTCATAACAAAGCATCCATTGCCGGGTATAAGAAATCCAACCAAAAGTGGCGTAAAACCAATTCATTACATGTATCCTGTTGAGTTGCTATTGGATAGAGACCAAATAGACATGAAATGGTATAAGGATATGATAAAGAATTTCATCCAGGGTGCTTTTGGATTAGCTGAGATAGAGGCAACAACCCAATATGGCTTGGATAGATGGATGTAAGAAAATATTATGAACGCCCCATCAACACATGTCCTCTTTTTATTTTGGCTTTCTTCCTTACTCAATATAAAATGGCAATTCCACAACGTTGAAGATACAACCTTTCCATCAAAAAATATTTTATCTCCATTTCATTTTCCAAATATGAAAAAAATTATGATTGCGTTGATTGCAATTTTAATTCTTACTCCTGCTTTATCACATGATGGCAAGATAGAAAATAAAAAAAGCTGTGGAAATATTGAATATTCTTCAAGCAGTGGGCACTTCATATTGCAATGGCAAAAGAGCTATGGAAAGCTTCCATTCTGGTCTGCCAGATATGAAGGACCGCAGCCAGTAGGGGATGCTGATAACGATGGCATGAACGAGCTTCTTATTGGTGGGCGCGATCCTTTCTTACGAATCATAAAATGGAATGGAAATAGATATTATGAGGAGGCGAGAATAACAGATGCTTATTTCAAAGCTGGCTATAGTTTATTTGGGCTGCCGGAGCCTTTTGGCTCCGCCACAGGCTTTGCCATTGGCGATGTTGATAATGATGGAAAAAATGAGGTTGCGGTAGCATGGGGTCGTCATTTTTCCGCCTTTAAATGGGATGGAAGCAAATATACTTTAATGGCTCGTTATCTTGTTGTTAAAAAACATGAATGGGGAACCACTCTTGACTGTATAATTGGCGATGTTGACAACGATGGCAAGAATGAGGTTGTTGTAACTGGTGGCTATCAAAATGAGCCGGAAGTTATTGTGTTGCAATGGGATGGAAGCAAATTTATTAAAAAAATGAGTTGGGATTATCCTGGCAACTATTGGGTATATTTTCCATGGATTGGCGATGCTGATAATGACGGCAAGAATGAGTTGATAGTCAATACAAATGCAACCATCGTTCTGAAATGGACTGAAAATAGATGGGAGCAAACCATTGTTGCATATTACAATGAATCATATCCATTTGCATGCATAGCCAAGGATAGTGATAATGATGGTAAAGCAGAGATACATGTTACATTTTATGCTCCAGTGCTTGAGATATATGAATATGAAAATGGAAGTTATAAAGAAAAGGCAAGATTTTATTGGGATGGTGAGGAAGGAACGATAGAAGCAATAGATGTTGGCGATATTGATAATGATGGCATGGCAGAGATTGCTGTTGGAACAAATGTTATTCATATATTAAAATGGAATGGATATGCGTATGAAGAAGCATATACAATAAACGAAACCCATGGATTGCTTGCTGTAACATGCATTGGCGATTTCGATAATGATGGCAAGAATGAAATAAATGCTGGAAATGTAGGAATCAATAGCTTAGGCGAGGATTATGAAGCATGGATATTCAAATATGCAGAATAAAAGTTACATGCCAGTAACAATTGCTGTTGTCGTAGTCCCATTATA
>JAGGYX010000123.1 GCA_021162305.1 Thermoplasmata archaeon
ATCATAGATGGAGTTGAGCATATAGCATATGGAAATGTTGTAATAAATATAACAGGCAATGATGGATGGCATACTATCCAATACTATAGCATTGATAATGTAGGCAATAAAGAAAATACGACAAACATTTCATTTTATCTTGATAATACTTCGCCAACTACAACATTGGAGCATGGCTTACCATATCACAATGATTACATCACTTCCTCAACACCACTGTATATCAACGCAAGCGACGCAGGCTCAGGAGTAAAAGAAATACATTATATCATAGATGGAGTTGAGCATATGGCATATGGAAATGTTGTAATAAATATAACAGGCAATGATGGATGGCATAATATCGAGTATTACAGCATCGATAACCTTGGAAATGAAGAACAGCATCATGTAGCAACATACTATCTTGACAATACTCCACCAACAACAACAATAGAACCATTGATTCAATTCTTCAAAGGAAACCTAACTGTTTATATCAACGCTACTGATATTGCTTCAGGAATAAAAGAAATACATTATATAATCAATGGAATAGAAAATATGGCATATGGCAATGTTGTTCTTAACCTGACAGAGACAGCAGAAATAGAATATTACAGCATTGACAATGTAGGAAATGAAGAGACACATCATTTTGCAACATATTATCTTGATGAAATTCCACCTGTCATAACACCATCGTTTATTGGAAATACGATGAATGTAACTGAGGAGGGAAGAGAAATTGTATGGATATCAAACTTAACATTATTGGAATTTACTGGAGATGATGGCAATGGTTCAGGAGTTAAAGCCATCTATTATAGCATATGGGGCTGGAATGATAGCATGGGAGAATGGATTCTTGTGATAAATGATAGCTACACCTCGCCAATATCATTTGCAGGATATGGATATAAGGAATTCTTGGTGCAGTATAATGGAGAGGATAATCTGGGAAATATTGCCCCAATTAAATGGGTGTATGTGAGAGTTGATTCCAAAGCACCTGTAACGACAATAGAATTTGAGAGTATTAAAAGGATGGATGGCAATGTTACTGTCATAAGTAATATCAGCCATATCTCGTTTGTAGCAATTGATGATGACACGGGAGTGGCTGCAACATATTATCGCATACTTAACAAAGATGATGGAACAGGAAACTGGAGTGGATGGATGGAATATACAATGCCATTCACAATGAGCTTTGGCAACTACAGTATAGAGTATTACAGCATAGACAATGTTGGAAATGAAGAACAGCATCACATGATAGATATAAAGGTGGAGGCGCCGCCGCCCGAAGACGTGAACATGGATGGAAAGGTAAATGGAGATGATTTGAAAATTGTCGTGATGCACTGGATGGAAAATGAAAGCAGTCCAAACTGGAATCCAAGAGCCGATGTAAATGGAGACGGTGTCGTGAATATAGAAGATGTGAAACAAATCATGCTTAAATGGGATGATTAAAGAGGTGATTAAAATGAAAAATAGAATGGTAAAAATAGTTGCGGTAACTATTCCTTTGTTAATGCTTCTTAGTGTGCCAAGTTTTGGAAACCAAGCACCCATAGTAAACATGGAAGTAAGTAAAAATATTTTGTATCCAAATGAGCAATTTTGGGCAAACATTTCTATAGAAGGAAATGTTACGAGCGGGAGCAATATAAATATCTTTTATGACCCATCAATCTTGAAGGTAATACAGCTTCCAACAAATGCTTATCATACTGATGGCAAAATAAGTGTTCTTCTTGCTTCCCCAGGAAACATGAGCATAGTTTTCCAGGCAATAGGAATAGGGAACACAACAATACATATGCATGCGAATATTTCATCTTATATATTTGATGAAAATCAAAGCATATCTGTTATACCATTTCCAAATCATATTATGTTTGAACCTTCTGCAATTGAAGCGAACATAAATACCTACTTTGAAGTGAATGTTTCAATCAATGCCACTCAAGAATGGAATTTAACGAGTTTCAACATAACATATGACCCTGAGATACTCACTCTGGAAAATTATTCACTTGGAGATACTCTAAATAATTCTTCTACAATAAACGAAGTTGATGGAACAATTATATGCAATCTAATTGCAAATGAAAAAACAAGTGGGAAAACAAATCTTATAACACTCAAATTTTATGGAAAAAAGGCTGAAATTTCCAATCTTGTGATTTACAATGCTTCTCTTTTCAATGGAACCAATCCATTAAAATTTGATATAATAAATGGAAAGGTAGAAGTAATAGCTGTAAGTCTCTATTTTACACCAGATTATTCAATAGTTTATATGGCTACAGGTAGACCAAGCCAGTTTAGCATATCTCTTTTCATAAATTCTTTGATACCTATTCAATTGGTTCATCTCTTTATTTCATTTGATCCATCTTTGCTAAATGCAACCGTAGAAAACGGAAATGCTTTTGATAATTTTACATCCGCCATAGATAATTCTACGGGAGTAATACAGATAACAGCACTCAATTTTACAAAAAATGGAATACTGGCGAACATCACATTTTCAACTCTTCAGGGAGGAACAGCAAATATTTATGTTTCATCAGTTACTGCAATAGATAAAAATTTCACCACGGTTTATGCCCATAATGAAAATGCAACAGTAGAGATATTAATAGATGATATCCCGCCAACAACAACATTACAGCATGGAACGCCGTATCACAATGATTACATTACCTCTTCAACACCACTGTATATCAACGCAAGCGATGACGGAGGCAATGCATCAGGAGTAAAGGAAATACATTATATCATAGATGGAACAGAATATATCGCATATGGCAATACTACAAT
>JAGGYX010000122.1 GCA_021162305.1 Thermoplasmata archaeon
CATGATAAATTTTACTCAATGTCTCCAAATCTATCAAGCAAATTCATTTGTTATAGCCTACTTTCCGAAGTACTGTAAATCAAAAAAGAATTTAAAGATTCTTCAAATTACGAGTAATGGTTAGCGAGGAAAGCTTTGATGAATGGTACAATGAAATTGTAGAAAAAGCTGGCTTATGCGATAAAAGATATCCAATTAAAGGGATGAATGTATGGCTTCCATATGGATGGAACCTCATGCAGAATATAGATGCAATTATAAGGGAGGAGATGAACAAAACAGGGCACGATGAGGTGTGTTTTCCATTGCTTATTCCAGAAAGTTTTTTTAAAAGAGAGGAAGAGCACATAAAAGGATTTTCTCAGGAAGTTTTCTGGGTTACACATGCTGGAAAGAATGAGCTGGAAGAAAAAATGCTTCTACGCCCCACATCTGAAACAGCAATGTATCCCATGTTTTCATTGTGGATACGCTCTCACGCTGACTTGCCATTAAAAATTTTCCAGATTGTAAATACTTTCAGGTATGAAACGAAAATGACAAAGGCTTTTATAAGGGTGCGTGAAATTCACTTCTTCGAAGCCCATACAGCCCACGAAAGCTATGAGGATGCCGAAAAACAGGTAAGAGAGGATATAGAAATTGCCAAAAGATTTTTCAAAAAACTTGCTTTGCCAGTAATATTCAGCAGGCGCCCCGACTGGGATAAATTTGCTGGAGCAGAATATTCAATTGGCATAGATGTTTTGATGCCATCGCTGCGGAGCCTGCAGGTGGGGAGCGTGCATCAATACAGGCAGAATTTTTCGAAAGCATTTGATATAAAATATGAAGGACTGGATGGAAAGCATTACTATTGTCATCAGACAACATATGGGATGTCAGAGCGTGTTTTAGGGGCAATAATTGGCATACATGGAGACGAAAAAGGTGTGGTTATTCCATCATCAATAGCTCCAATAAAAGTTGTGATAATTCCAATAATATTTAAGGGGCATGAAGAGGAGGTAATGCAGGAATGCAAAAAAGTTGAAAAAGAGCTTAACGCAATGGGAATAAACAGCATGGTTGATGAGAGAGATAAAACACCTGGTAACAAATTTTATGATTGGGAGTTGAAAGGCATACCACTAAGAATAGAAATTGGTCCCCGCGACATCCAAAAGAATGTTGTTATAATGGTTGCAAGAGATGGTGTGAGGAAAGAAATTGAAAGGGAGGAGCTAAAAAAAATAGAAGAAGAGCTTAAAGAATTTGATGCCCGCCTCTATAAGAAAGCGGAAGAATTTTTAATGAAAAACATGCATAGGACTGAAAAGCTTGAGAGAAAAGAAGGAGTAATAGAATTGCCATGGTGTGGCAAGGAAGAATGTGGGAATGAAATGGAGGAAAGGCTTGATATGAAAAGTCTTGGAATTCCCTTGGAAAAAGAAGAAGTTAATGCAACATGTCCAATATGTGGAAGCAAAGCAATCACGTGGTTGCGTCTTGCAAAAAGCTATTAATCTGTTTTTTCAATTTTTTTATTGTTCCTGACGTTTTTACTGTTTTAAAGCCATTTTCTTTTAAAAATTCAATAACCTTTTCTTTTTCTGTATGCCTACATCTTACAATAGAAAAAAATTTGGAATGGTAGGCAAGATAGGCTTTTCCTTTTATTAATTTTTGTATTTCATCCCTGCTTTTTCCTTTATTAAAAAATAGAATATATCTTTTCCTTCCGACTCTCTCTCTTACGACCATTATATTTCGCCGAATTCTTCCTGCAAATCAATGAATAGCTCTCGCAGCATATCTTCAAATACCACATTTCTATATTCTTTTACGCCCCCCTGCGTCTCCGCCCGAGCGACAAACTCATTTCCATGCTTCATTATTTCAATCCTGCACAAACTCTCTTCTACTGTCACCATGCTGAAAGAGTATTTTATCCCATTATATAATTTTTTGCATTGTGTAAAGTAAACACAGATCGGTAACATTTCTTAATCAATTTCCCATTCTTTATATGGGGAGAATGGGAAATGTCACACGTTACTCCAGAAATGAGGAGAATAATGGTTATGGCGAAGAAGGCAGGAAAGAAAATGCTATCATTATTCTTAGGGATTCTTTCAACTGGGGGACACACAGAATAAAAATGTCTCTTCAATCTCCTCCACCTTATATCAAATATCTTTTTGAGAATGTTTTTGGAGAATGGGAGAATATAGATGTAACCAGATAAATCATCAACAATGTTTTGAGGAAGCATAAAAGGAATGGCTCTCCATATAAAGGTGGAAAGAAAAACTGGAATTATTTTAGAGCCAAATCACCAAATGATCTATGGCAAATGGATGTGAAAGGTCCATTTAGAGGATAGAAGGAGAGAAAAAATATACTCTCATAATCATTGATGATAATTCAAGATATATTTTACATTGCAGCATTTGTGATAGAATAGGAACAGAAGAAGTGATTTATTCCTTGAAAAATGCCATTGAAAAATATGGAAAGCCAAAGAAAATACTTGTAGATAATGATAAAAGATTTGCAAGAA
>JAGGYX010000017.1 GCA_021162305.1 Thermoplasmata archaeon
TGTTTTTTCAAAAACTTCACCAATTTTTGAACCTTGGAGAGCATGAGATGCATAAATGAATGCTTCTTCAGCTGGCTTCCCTTCCATTATTCTTTTTCCAAGAACATACAGGGCATCGCCAAACTCATT
This sequence comes from Thermoplasmata archaeon, assembly GCA_021162305.1. Lineage (GTDB taxonomy): Archaea > Thermoplasmatota > E2 > UBA202 > JdFR-43 > JAGGXW01. The sequence goes on from JAGGYX010000017.1 coordinate 130, forward strand.
CTCCATTTTTTTGATATCATCTCTTATTTTTTTATAGGGTGTGTAGGTGGATATTGAATATGTTGCAACCAATGCTGAAAAACCCCATAATGCTATCAAACTTGATGGGAAAAAAGGTGAGGAAAAGAATTTTGAAAAAATCAGTCCTGCTATGACAACAATAAAAGCTGTCAGCAACGCTACAACTACATTTCTCTTTTTGCTCACTCCCCGCAACTTTGGATGGTCGCTCGGTATTGGTGTCATGGAAAAGGTGGCGGGGCGCGCCATCAAAATTTTTCGGATATAAATAAAAAGGAGTATTGGAAGCAGGATGTCATAAAATATAAATACTTCTATTATTCCTATTCGAAATTTCATTTTTATAAGAGAAAGAGCAGGAAACATTGCAACCAAAGCAAGAGGAATCATAACTCCTATGGAATATATGACGAGTGTTGGTTGATGTAATTTATTTGAAAAATCAATCATCATTGATTTTGTGCCTTCTAAAACAACATCTATACTTCTATCGAGTGTTGCATTTCTCTCTCCACTTTTTTCATGGATGGAACTTCTTATTAAATGTAAAGCTCTCTTTAGATAATCACTCCATTTCCCCCATAGATTGGCAAAATATGTTATGGCGTCATCAATACTTTTATGAATTCTTATTTCCAAATCCCATAAAAGTTTTCTCAAATCTTTTCCCAAGGATGTCTCCGATTCTTTTGCTGCAAATCTAAACGCATTTTCAAGGTTTGGATTTAACTTTAAATACATGACAATATAACTCAAAACTTCAGGAATATCTCCAAGAGAATGTATTTTCATCTGTTTTGCTTTATATTTAGGATACTCGCTAATGAATTGTAATGTCATCAATGGAAAGATGATGGGTATTAAAATTATTAAAACAATGGCAAAATAGCTTTGAGATATGGAAAAATGGTAGAAAAAGAGGATAATAAAGTCAATTATGAGTGCGAATATAAAAGCAATGGCGGCGGAGCCATATGAAAAAAGAAGAATTTCATATGGCTCAAGATTCATGCCTGTGAATGTCAATGAATCAATGAATTCCTGAGATACAGATCTGTTTGCTTTTTCTCTAAATTTTTTAATATCTCCAACCATCCATGTGAATCTGGATGCCATTCTCTTGCATATCGTTTCGAATCTCATTTTATATACCCACTATACCATTTCTTCCATTTTTTCTCTATCTCTCCGTAATCTATTTTCGTCTTATCCTTGCTTTCTTCTATAAGCATCCAGAATGCATTGTTTGCATCTCTCACAGCTTTTGCTTCTAAAAGTTCTGGATTTTTCTTTCCCTCCTTTACAATCCTTTCCTTAATTTTTGCTCTCAGTTTTATATTGGCAATGGCATCTTCAATGCTTATCCCCCATTCTCTTGCAATTCTCCCTATTACCTGGGAACGACCCATGTCAAGCAATTCCGTTGGCTCAAGTGTATCTCTCGATGCATCATAAACCATCATATCCTGAAATATTTTATCAGCTTCAATATCAGCAATGTTTTTTACAACCTCAGATATCTGAATGACTCTCCTTTTCTTTTCCATTCCTCCACCAATTCGCATGGGAGCAGCTATGATAACAGCATCTGTTGCCTTAAAAGAAGTTGGAGTTACGCCAATATCATAAACAATTCTTTCAAAAACATCTCTTGTGGTGGCGCCGTGTATTGTGCCAAGGACAACATTGCCCGCCGCCCCAATGCGCATTGCTTCAAATAAAACCTTTGTTTCCTCGCCCCTCACTTCTCCAAGTATTAGCACCGATTCTCCAAGACGGAGGGCTGTTCTTAAAGCAGTTTTTGGGTCAACGCCTCCCTCGCCTGTTATTGATTGAGTTATTAAAGACTGTATTTTATATCCCAGGCTCTGGAGTTCATCAATGGGCAGTTCTGGAGTGTCTTCAATGGTTAATATCCTAAATCGCTGTGGTATCTCAAGTATCAAGGAGGATAGCAAGGAAGTTTTTCCTGCTCCCCTGCTTCCACCAATTAGAATTGTAGCCTGTCCATCTACCAGAAAGCTTAACAAGCCGGCTGCCAGCGGAGTGAGCATATTGAATGAAATCAGTTTTGGGAGAGTCCATGGAGTCATGCTATGTCTTCTTATAGCAAATGCAATCCCTTTGGGTGTTAAAGGTGAAGATATTGCAGCAATTCTTGCTTTGTATTTTTCAAGACCCATATCCAAAATTGGTGATGCTTCAGAAAATGGTCTTCCACTTAAGCTACGGAAACGGGATGATAACGCTTCTACATCATTTTCAGAGAAATATATATTGCTTGTATATTCTTCTCCGTTCCAGACAATATGCAATGGATTGTTTGTTACAGGAGCATTTATGTAAACATCCTGCACATTTTTATCATATAATAAATCTTCAAGCAAACCAAAACCGGCTGTGTATTTGGCAAATATATCAGAAAGCATTTCTATTCTTTCCATTCCGAGTTCCATTTTTTCTTCATCAGCTATTCTTTTTATTTCATTTTTTGCAAATCTCTTGAAGTAATCTCTTGAAGCTTCAGGATCCATAAAAGATGTGTCCTGAGGACGATGCTTTGCTAACTTTTCCTTAACTTTCTGGAGTAATTTTATTTCTTCAGCTGGAAGATTGTATTCAGGAGGAATAACAAAATACATTTTCTCGGGCTTTGTCGAAAGTGAGTATAAAGAAACCTGCATTTTTCTTCCCTTTCCCACTTCATATTTTTTAATAAATACCGCATCTCCTGGAGGAGAAAATTGAATATATGTATCAAAAAACATTGGACGGATGTATGGTTGCATCTCATGCATGTAATAAAAACTGCTTTCTTTTTCAACATTCAATCCAATTCTGTATATTTTATCTCTCAATTTGATGCACTCGTCGTCGAGAATAACTGGTTTTTTCTTTCTTCCTTTCCCCATAAAAGCCTTGTATGCTTCTATTGGGTCATATTTAGCCAGTTCCATGATTTTCTCATCAATTGAACATTTTTTTGACGTTGAGGAATCAATAGAAGAAATTATATCAATAAAAGATGCAAGTTTTTTCATGAATTGCATTGAATGCCCATCGAATACCTTTACGAAAATATGATTCAGAACAATTCTGTCAGCATTTTCTTTTATCAAAATTTCAAAAATATTTTTTCTGCAATTTTCATCCAATAATGAAGATGAATGGTTACAATTCATACAATCTATGACAATATTTTTCCTGCCTCCCTCGTTATCAGATGTATATTTGCAGTTCAATAAAGTTAAATAAATATTCAAGTATATATTTTTCGATTGCATGGAGAAAGTTTACATTTTGGGGAGGAGAAATGGTATTAAGGAGGGAGTGCTTAGAATAGGAAGATATTATGCCATAGACGGTTCTCTTGGTTCAGACGTATATTTAGATGGCTTGAAACCCCATGTAATTTTAATTTGTGGAAAGAGAGGATATGGAAAATCATACACGATGGCTACAATAATTGAAGAAATGGCTATGATGGAAGAAAATTTGAAGAAAAATATTGGCATTATTATAATCGATACTCTTGGCATATTCTGGACAATGGCTTTTCCAAATAAAAAGCAGGAGGAAGAATTGAAAAAATGGAAAATGGATGCAAAAGGAATTGATATAAAAATATTTTCTTCTCCTGAAAATGTTGAGGAATATAAAAAGAAGGGCATTCCAGCAAGAGAGCTTGTGATGAAAACATCCGAGCTTGCTCCTTATCACTGGGCTCAGTTGTTTGGTCTATCATTGAAAGATTATGTTATGGCTGTTATTGCAAGAGCAATAGATAGAATGAAGGGCGATTATTCTTTAAATGATCTGATTAATGAAATTTCGAAGGATGAGAAAGTTGATGAAAGAACGAAAGCCATTGCAGAGAATTTTTTGAATATGGCAAAATCATGGAATCTTTTTGGAAAAGATGGCATAGAAATAAAGGATATTGTAAAAGGAGGAAAAATAAGTATAATTGATTTAAGTCCTTATGGAGAAGAAATAAAAGTTGTGATTACAGCAATAATTGCAAGAAAAATTTTTGAAGCAAGAGTCAAAGAAAGAAAAAAATATGAAGAAGCATTGTTGAAGGGAGGAAAAATAAAAGAAGAAGTGCCAATTACATGGCTCGCAATAGATGAAGCTCACGTGTTTTTACCCAATGAAAAAAGCATTTCAAAAGATGTTCTGATTAAACAGTGGATGCGGCAGGGGCGCCAGCCGGGCGTGGCTTTGCTGCTTGCCACCCAGCGGGTTGCTTCCATGGATGAGGAAGTTCTTTCTCACGCAGATATCATAATTTCTCATCGCCTTACTGCTCAGGATGATATAGATGCATTGAATAAAGTCAGGCCTACATATATGCATGAAAGCATAGGAGAAGCTGTAAGGAGAATTGGAGAGGAGCGTGGTGTGGCTGTTATAATAGATGATGTTTCAGAAAGCATGCATGTAATAAAAGTGCGTCCTCGCATGAGCTGGCACGGCGGAGAGGAGCCGAGTGCAAAACATTAATATATTATAAGCAAATATTTATATATGAAAAGAATAATCGCAGCTTTTTTGGCTGTCGTGCTTCTGTCGCCCATAGCTGCTTATGATAATGAAATTCATGAAAAAATACTCAAAAGCGATAATGAGCATGCAAACATTTCAATAGAAAATTATGAAAGCTATAATTTCACAATATTGAAGCAACAACTGGGGGCTTTTGTTTATACGAGATGCAATGGAATAGAAAAGAGGACACCAGTTATACAAGCATTGCTGAATCCAATAGATGTTGATGACAATCCAGATACTGGAGAAAATGGAGGAGATGTGAGAATAACAGCATATCCATTTCCATATGTGCAACAGGTGGATGGAGAATGGATTCTCGCCATATCACTTGTTTTCAAAATAATAAGGCTTGGACAGGAAATAAAAGATAGTGATTTTGAAGCTTATGTTCAGATAGACTTTCAGGGACACACGTTGAGAGCTGGAATTGGTTCTGCATATGGTGAGGAATTGCCAAGAGAGGCAAGACTTGTATTTACAGTTGTTCCATATCTAATGTATGATAAAGAACCGGAATACTACATAAATCTTGAGCCTGTTTTTGAGGGAAATAGCAGCAGGGTGTCAATATTTGGAGAATATATTGGCAAAAGCCATCAATATATGCAAATTGATTTCAATCCAGCCATAACAACCATGATTAAGTTTGTTCCAAGTGCAAAGATAGGGCATGCTGGAATTACAATACAGAGATTTGCATCACAAGAAACAACACTTAAAATGATTTACAGAGGAAAATTCAATGCAAATTTAACAATAGAGGATATACCCATAACAATGTCTTTTGATTTAGCAATTTCAGAAAGACATTTTGAATATAAATCGAGTGATGAATTTAACGTAAGCATGATTATTGAAGGAAATCATCAGGCATGCGCCAGGATAATATATTTGCCTCGTCATGTTGTAATAGATGGGGGACTTGATGGATATGTAAATATTTTTACAAATAATAGAAAAACAGAGCTTATACTCGCTGATAAAATTGAAGAGCCATCATCATTTATAAGAATATCAAATCTAACAGGAAATATAACATTCAGATGGAAAGTTGGACTGAGTGGATTTCTTGCTGTGGATGGAGGGAAAAATGCTTTCATTGAGTTAAGTGCTTTAAAGGGAATTTTTGATTTGAAAGCAATAAAGAAAGCAACCAACTTCTCACTTTCATGGAATCTCGCTTTAAATGGTTCTATTAGCATCGACACCAACTGGGAGTGGCTGACAGAGTATTCAATTAACTTCACGCTCGAAAACTTTGGAATATATATTAAAGCAAGCTTTTTGAGGGCAGAAGATTATATGGCGAGATGGAACACATCACCTCCATCTTTCATCACATATGGAAACATGGATTTTATAGGAGACATAGACTTTTCAATAATGATAAATGGCATATGGTATCCATTATTCTAAATATGCCTTCATTGCCTCTATAACTCCATTGCTATCCTCTGCATTTCTGTAGTCTTCGAGGGGCATTTCATTTAGTTTTAAAAAGACTTCTCCCCATTTGAATTTGCTCAATAGGAGGCGGGCATGTTCTTCCTCGCCAAGGATATAGAGGGCGGCCGCCATCGCCTCCACCGTGCTGAGTTTTGCGGGCTTTCCATAATTTGTCGGGTTGGCAGCAAGCAAAAATGGCAATGACCTTGTATTTTTGTTTTTAATCTTGGAAAATAATTTTTCTGCATCTTTCCATGAGCAATCTATGGCGGCGATGCTCCCAAATTTTTTGTCCTCGGGTGAGAGAGCTTTTTTTGAAAATGGGCTGAGCAATATCGCATTTTTTGGTATTTTTCCAAGCCTGTTAACAATCCTAACAAGACCAAATCTTGCAAGTTTTTTTGCTGTGCATTTTTTTGGGTCATCTTGATTTGCGTGATAAACATACAGTTTTTTCATTTTCGTTTTTAATCTTGCAACATATTTAAAACTTTCATAACAATTTTCATAATTTTGGAATTTTCACACAAAAAGGTAATGAAGTATATATTAAAACATTTTTGTAAAAAATTATATAAAGGATAGTGACTTTATTTTTTGAGGAAATAAAATGAAGATAGGAAAATTAACAATTTTTTTGGTTGGGGGATTAGTGATAGCTTTAGCTATCGCAGCAGAAACAAATGCATTAACATTCGATGGAAAACCAGTTTTGAGTAATGAAACACCAGCAAACAAAAGCATAAATGTTGCTTTGAATCCAACTCTTTCTGTATATGTAAGCGATCCTGATGGCGATTTAATGAATATAACAATAAATGTCACAAATGCAGATGGTGGTTACTGGGCGGTTACATATTATAATGCTGGAAATGGAACATACAGCTATAATCTGGGACATATTGGAACATACGGAAAAACATATTACTGGGAGGTATCAGCGTATGATGGCGAGTATTACACAAATGAAACATATCATTTTACCACAATTGGCTTGGTTGTAAATCAAAATACGAGCGAGGAATACCACACAATACAGGATGCAATAAATAATGCAAGTAATGGCAACATAATCGTTGTTCACGATGGAATATATAGGGAGAATGTTGTTGTAAACAAAAGTGTTGTAATCATGAATGGCTCAAAGCCAGTTATAGATGGCAAAGGTGGCGTTGCTTTCAACATAACTGCAAACAATGTGAGCATTATAGGATTCAATATAACAAATTCAAGTTATGGAATAAAATGCAATGCTTCTGGTTTTCATATAGCAAACAATACATTCTGGTATGATGACCATGGATTTTACTGGAAGATTAGCGAGTTGCCAATGGATGATTATACCATATATGATGGAATTGTTGAAAAGAATGAGTTTTATATGAATAAAAACAATGATGCGATCCATGCTGATATTGACTTGGGTTATGATGGCAATGGACCATATAATGTTACAATAGGAAATATAACGATATGGGATAACACATTTTACATGAATGGAACTTCTGCCAAAGGCATAGATATGGATGAAAAAGTCTATGATTTGGATGGAGGGAATATTTCAATGGGAGTGGTGAATATAAGCAATAACAAAATTTATGGAGGTTATGGAGCTATTTATTTCTATGGTGACTTTTATGGCAATTCATATTATTTAACTGATGTAAGTGTTAACGTTGATGATGTCATAATAAATAAAAACATTATGCTGGATCAATCATCTTGTGGTATATCCATGGATTATTACGATGCCGACTACTGGGACGGAAACACAACTGGAGTATATGGTGATTTGCTCATAAATGGCAATACAATAAAATCAGATGGCGCAAATGCAATCTCTCTTTCAGATTATGCATACTGGGATTATTTCTATGATAATGCAAGTTTAACAACTGGAGATATTTATATTGAGAGAAATAAGATAGATGTTGGAGGAGAAGGCATATATCTTTATTACGCATACGGTGCTGAAGGATTTTATGATAACGCAAGCATTACCATGGGAAATGCATTCATAGATGATAATAAAATTTACAATTCTTCTTATGGAATGGATATTCACGTGGGGGATTTTGGAGGTATGCATAATGATGCTATGGCAACAATGGCATTTCTCAACATTTCAAATAACATCATAAATTCAAGCAAGGATGGCATCTATTTCTATGCAGGATATTTAGGCTATGAAATGCATGATAATGCAAGTGTTGTTATAGGAGATTTTATCATCCATCACAATAACATAACCGCAAACGATAGCTATAATGGTACCCATATATATGCAGAATACTGGGGCTACAATATGTATGGCAATTCATCCTGCAACATAGGAAATTTCAAAATTATGAAGAATAATGTGAGCTGTAAAAATGGAATTTATTTCGAATACTTCCAGTATGTTGGCTATAACCTATATGATAATGCAAGCATTGTTATAGAAGATTTTGCAATAGATGATAACATAATAAATGCAACAGAAGATGGAATATACATCAATCCCTCATATTTCTATTACTGGGGTTATGAAATGTATGATAATGCAAGCGTTGTTATAGGAAATTTCTCATTTAATAGGAATAAAATTAAAGCAGGAAGTGATGGAATATATCTCTATATGAATGAGTGGGCAACTTATATGTATAATAACTCTGCATTTTATCTCGGGGAATTTGAATTTATTGGAAATGAAATAGAAGCAGGTGGCTACGGCTTATATGTATGGCCATCCTATATGGGCTGGTATATGTATGATAATGCAACAGCAATGATTGGGGACTGGTATATTATATGGAATAATATCACATCTGGATATAATGGAATAGATACTGGACCGGGTGTTGGTTATTCAATGTATGATAATACAAGCTGTTATGGGCAATTTCTTCATCATGCATAACAACATTTCTTCAAGTGGCTATTATGCAATATTGTATGCAGTTTATGATAGTGGAGAAAATGTATATGGCAATTCAAGCGTTGTCATAGGAGAAACTCACATAACAAACAATACAGTAAATACCTCATCTTATGCAGTATATTTCTATTATTATTATGTGGCGTATGGTATGTATAACAACTCCTCTCTTTTCATGGAAGATGTTTATATAGAAAATAACCCTGCATTGAATTCATTGGCCAGCGATGCAATTTATATTTATTATTATGAGGAGGATGTTGCATACTACATGTATAACAATTCATCAGCAAGACTGCCGGATTTCATAATAAGGAATAATATCATAAATGCTTCTGGAGAAGGGATAGAGATGTATACATATGAAAACCCAGAGTATGTATATGACAATTCATCCATTTACTTTGGAGGATGGCTCATAGATAATAACACAATTTTTGCTGAGAATGGCATTTATTTGGATTATGATGATTTCTGCTATGAGAATTATGATAATAGTACAACAGAGATAGGAAATATTACAATTATAAACAACAGGATACATGCTGGTAATATAGGAATAGATGTCTATTATAATGACATTGGAGATTACCTGTATGACAATGCAAGTCTTATTGTAGGAAATGTGATCATTCATAATAATACTGTAAACTGTACTTACGGAATTGAAATAGATTATGACTATGTTTATGCTGATGAATATAGC
>JAGGYX010000011.1 GCA_021162305.1 Thermoplasmata archaeon
GGAATAATTTATACAAGATGCCTTGGTTTATCTGCCATAGAAATAAGATTTGCTCGTGGTTTTATAAGCGAAGAAGAAGCAAAAGAATTAAAAAAGGTAGCAAAAAAAGCTGGCATAGAAATGAATGTTCATGCTCCCTATTATATAAATCTTGCTGGAGATAAAAGAAATGTTGAAATGAGCAGAGAAAAGATAATGAAATCACTCCGTCTTGCCCATCTGATGGGGGCTCGTATCATGACGACGCATCTCGGCTTCTATGGCAATCTGTCCAAAAAAGAGACGATGAGAAGGATAGTTAAAAATTTAAGGCAGATAAGGAATGAAGCGAAAAAAAATGGAATAGAAACATGGATTGGTGTTGAAACAATGGGTAAAAAAGAAGTTTTTGGGAGCCTTGATGAAATAATAGAAGTTTGCAAGCGAGTCAGAGGAGTGATTCCAACCATTGATATTGCTCATATTCATGCAAGATGTAATGGCTGCCTCAAAGAGAAGGAAGATTTTCAGCGTGTATTCGATGCTCTATCAGATTTGAATCTCGAACATTATCTAATACATTTAACAGGGGTTAAATATGATAAAAATGGAGAGATATATCACGTGCCAATCAAAAAAAGCGATTTACCCGTAATAAAATTAATGGAATGCATACTCGAAAATGATTATGATGTAACCATAATATCAGAATCACCAATTGTAGAGCACGACGCTGTATATGCACAAATATTGCTTGATAGAGCAATGGAAATGATGAAATGAAATTTAAAGAATCTGTAGAATATATAGGAAATGAGGTCAAAAAAATCCTCGCTGCCATTGATGAAAATTTAGTGGATAAAGCCATTGAATTGTTTTTCGAAGCAAAAAACATATTTGTTTACGGCGCCGGCAGGAGCGGGCTTGTTGCGAAAGCTTTTGCCATTCGCCTTGTTCATCTTGGTTTTCCAACTTTTGTTATTGGCGAGACCATAACCATACCTGTGAAGAAGAATGACCTCGTTATTCTTATATCTGGCTCTGGTGAAACGATACCTGTTGCGATGACAGCAGAGATTGCCCGCCGCCTGGGGGCGAAGATAATATCAATTACAGCGAATCCAGATAGTCATATTGCCAGATTTGCAGATTTGCCAGTAATATTGAGAGCGAATAAAAAGAAAGCAGATTTGGCTCCTCTCGGCACTCTTTTTGAAGCATCGGCATGGATATTTTTGGATGGATTAATAGCGGAGTTGATGGAAAGGAAAGGAGAGAATGAAGAAAGCATGAAAAAAAGGCATGCAACATTGCAATAATTAGTGAAATATTCCTGTTATGTCAATCTCTTTAAGCTTTTCTTTGGCAAATATAACCCCATCTTTAATTTCGAGATAGCCATCTTTTTCATACTCTTCCAGTATTTTTCTCGATATCTTCATTTCTTTAACCAGTTCATTTTCAAACTCATCCAAATTAAGCTTTCCCCTCCTTTTTAAGCTTATGATTAGCAAAACAACTATTGCCATTGCAATATCCTTAGCAAGCAATTTCTCAGCATCCTCTATCTCTTCCTCTTCTTCCTCGCCAAGCCGCCATCCCAGCATTAGTAGGCCATCGCAGACCAGCTTTCCAGTCCATGTCAGAGTATAGAAGCCATCCTCCTTTTTTATAAAATGAATCTCTTGCAAAGCTGCTAAAGCTCTGTTAAATGTGGCTGTGGGAAGCTTTGTTATATCCTGCAATTCCTTCCATCTTATCTTCTCCTTTTCTTTTATACTCATCAAAATTTTTATTGCATTTTCTTTTAGCAAACGCAATATTCTATAAACAACATCTTTTGTTTCATCCATTGCAAATACAACGCCTTTTGTTTATAAAATTTTGGAAAATCTTATTCAAATATTCTTTTCAGCATCCATTCCGCTTTAAAAGGAATCTGCTCATCATAGCCCTGCCCAATGCCAATGAAATATAATGGCTTTTTAATTGCATAAGCTATTGAGATGGAAGCCCCTCCTTTTGCATCTGCATCAACTTTCGTTAAAATAACGCCATCTATTTCAACAGCTTCATTGAATTTCTTTGCCTGTTCTATGGCATCATTGCCAGTTAAAGCATCGCCAACAAAAATCGTCAGATGAGGCTTTGCAATTCTCTTTATTTTCTTCATTTCTTCCATTAAATTTATATTTGTCTGCATCCTGCCAGCTGTATCAATTAAAACAATATCTTTGTGACGAGCTTTTGCATGCTCTATGGCGTCGTATGCTACAGCTGCAGGGTCAGCTCCAAAATCATGTTTTATGAGCTTCACGCCAATTCTATCTGCATGCATTTGAAGTTGTTCTATTGCTCCAGCCCTGAAAGTGTCGCCGGCAGCAATAACGCAGCTATAGCCGCGATTTTTCAAATCATAAGCAAGCTTTGCTATGGCAGTTGTCTTGCCAGAGCCATTAACGCCTACAAACATGATTACAACCGGCTTGTCAAATTTTTTAATCTCTTCATAAAATTTTCCCTCACTTTTTTCAAGAATATTCCTTATTGCTTTTTTCAATGCTTCTTCAATTCTTTTTTTCGCTTCTTTTCTCGATGCCCCAATTAACTCATTTTTAACAATTTTTTTTATATGCTCGATTGCTTCTAATGCAACATCTGATTCAAGCAAAGCCATTTCCAAATCCCACATGAGCTCATCTATTTTTTTCTCGCTCAATCCAAATAATTTTTTCTCTTCCTTCTCCTCTTCCTCTGCCTTTTCCTCTACGCCTTTAATCTTCTTTTTCAGGAACTTGAACATTTTTATCTCTTAGCCTTTTTGAAATTTCATCCATTTTCTGTCTTATTTCTCTTGCAGTTTTTACAAGGCTTTCCTCATTTTTTTTCAATTCCTCTATTTTTTTATTTACAAATTCAATAGCTTTTGCAACGCTTTTTTCAACATAGGTTTTGCTTCCTATTCTTGTCAGAACTTTTGATGTATCTTTTATTCTTGAATATAAAAAAACATTTGCTCCTATTGGCATCAATGCATCTTTTTCGCCCTCAATCTTTTGCACCTCAATAAGCGTTGTAACAACCTGCTGATATTCATCTATAAGCCTTTCTATAAGTTCAACCTGCCCATATATGTCCTCTATCTGCTCCTGATGTCGCTGAAGCATATACAAATCCTTTTGCATTTCCTCGCTCATCTTTCCACCAAGTATTTTATAACGGGATCCTCTATTTCTTCCTTTCTTACTTCTCTAATTGCTTCCACTTTTATCATTCTCCTCTTCACTCTATGTCTGCTTCCCAGTATTGAGAAAAGTCTTTCCTTTGCTTCATTTTCATCATTTCCTATAACTTCTTTGCTGAAAGGTTGCCATATTTTTCCCATTAAAAACCTACCTTCTATCCTATATACCTTCATTTTATCACCCCAAATTTAAAGCCTCTTCTATTCTCCCCAGTTCTATCCCCGTTGTATCTCTACTTGCTATTGCTCCATGCTCGTTGGCTATGATGCCTGCTCCTACATAAGGCATTCCGTGATTCACGGTGCCTATGTTCACTTCCACGCCAAGCACCTCCTCAATGATTTTTCTCTCCTCTTCTTCTACTTTTGGATGGCACAGCATGCCTCTGTTGGTGGCGACGCCCGCCATGCCAACAGTGTTTAAGCCTGCTATTGTTGCCTTCCTTGCCCTGACATCAAGAATCCTTTCAATTTTTTTTAAGGTTTCGTCTTCTATCATAGGATGAACTATGGCTCCATAATCATTGACTAGGATATTATTTCCAGTTGCATTGAATCTATCTTCTATGACCATGATTTCGCCATCAAAATTTTCTTCCAGTTTTTTAAGCTCTTCTTCGCCAATAAAATCTGCAACTATCATGCCATGAGAATTCATTGCAAGCAGAGAGCCTACTATTGTGCTTCCTCCAATTGTTGCCTCTACAACTTCAACTTTCAAAATTCTTTTTACTTCTCTTTTCTCTTTTTCATTTAAGAAAGGAGGAACAAATGCAATTTTATTGTTAGCACGGCAATAAACACCTATATGCGGATTACTATTGAAATTTATCCTCGATAGCATATTAGCACTATTTTTCCTCCTTCTCTTCCTTTAATTCCTCACCTTCTTCCACTTTTGCCTCCTCTATATTCTCGTTTTCTTTCTCTACTTCCACTTCTTCTTTTATTTCTTCTTCTGGCTGCTTTTCTTTTGTCTCTTCAGTTAATTCTTCTTTCTTCTCGCCTTCTATCTCCTTCACTTCTTCAACTTCCTCTTTTGTCTCCTCTTCTGTTTCTTTCTTTTCTTCTTTTATTTCTTCGGGTTGCTCTTCCTTTACTTCCTCTTCAACTTCTTTCACTTCTTCCTTTTCTTCCTTGGTTTCTTCTGGAGGTAATTTTTCTTTCTTCTCTTTTTCTTTCTCTATTTTGACTTCCGCTTCTGGGGTATATGCCCATATTTCATCCTCAATTTTTACTGCCTTGACTCTTATTTTGCTTGGCACTTTCCTTAAACCACGAGCCCATATTGCTTCATTAACGCTTTTATCAATTTTTATTACCTCCGCCTTTGTATGCTTTGCGAGAAATTCTTTTACAAGCCTGACTGCTTTCTTTGCTCTCTTGGTACGAGGAGCCATTTTTGCACGAAGCAATGGTATTGTATATATTTTCTCTTCCATATTATCACCTCTTTAATGAAGTTCTTCTCCAATGTCTCCTTTTCGGATGCTGCATGAAACGCCTGTTTGTTCTTAAAACTATCCAGGCTGGCACTCTACGATTGCTTTTCATTGCTTTCAGCAGCCTTTTTTTCCTTGCCACATGTTTATTTCTTGCCATTTAAACCCTCCTTATTTTTATATCTCTTTTTTTTGGCATTAAATGCTTTAACAATATTTTGAATTTTTCATCATCAAGCTTTTCTCTAATTCTCCCAAGCTGGTATAAATGGATGAGCTGATTCTCAACATGTTCTGCATCTTCTGGCTTTGCCATTCTTATCCGCTCCAACCTCCCTCTTGCCTCTGATGTGAGAATGTGACGCAACAATGCTTTTTTCTGCGCCGCTACGATTTGCTGCTCCGCCTGCTGGCGCTGCTCTTCTTCGAGCTGTTGCTGCATTTGCTGGAGCATTCTTCTTTTTATTTCTTCAGCTTCATCCATATTTATTCACTTTTGCTTGTTATATAAAACTTCCTATTTCCTTTGCAACCTCATGAGCTGTGTTATCAACGAGAGATTGTCCTTTTGACGAGATTTTCCTTCCCTTTCCTTCTATTTTCTCAACCAAACCCAGTTCTTCCAATTGTTGCAAGGCTTTTCTGATGATTGACCCGCTGCCCTTAACATGGCGATATGGCTTTGCCCTTCTGTCTCGCCTTCCACCATATAGGCTACGGAGCCTTGAAACGCCAATTGGACCACGCATATAGACACGTCGCAACACACTCGCCACTCTAATATACCACCAGTCTTTATTTTCTGGTGGTCTTTCTTTATGCACACCAGTTTTGACCCATGTAGCCCATTCTGGTGGTTCTATTTTGAATTCATTTTGCAGCTTTTCAGCCAACTTTTTAATTAGAGGCTCAGCTGGAACATCATAGGCAGTAGTCATCGCCAACCCAATACAAAAGCAATATAAAAATGTAATGGGGTGAAAAGTAGTTCCGAATCTAAAATTTTGCCAAGGAATGGGGAATTTATAGAAGAAAAGTGGGTAGAATTTTTTCGAAATGGAATTTGATTAATTAACGAAAGTTGCCAATGAAAACCTAAAAATTTATACAATAGCAGAATACAATATATAAATAAAAAAATAGTGGTTTTAGGATGGGACTCTTTGATATGGTGCCCAAAAAATTTGAAAATCAAATATACGAAATGGAAAAACGATGGCCCAAGATTACCAATAGAATTTGCAAGAAAATCCAGAAATGGAAGATTAACGTTGGTTATATACGATGAGTATTTAAATGAGAAAGATAAATGGGTAAATGTCTTATGGAATGAAATGGATGTGCAATCTATCCAAGAAGCTATTGGAAATCTCTGTACAAGAGAAGAAACAATACTTAAAAATATTGGATTTATCTATGAAGAAATGAAAAATAAAATAAATTTTGATGACAAAAATAAATGGTTTCATCGGGAGAATTGGCAATGCTTAAATATCAGAAACATGATATTTTATAATGGCAGGTATGTCATTAAAAGATCATATAATTTCTGGATTTGTGGGTTTAATGTTTACAATAGTTTTAGCAGGTATTTTTGCAAAAAGGGGATATCCTTTTAATTCTGAGGAATGGTGGGGTATAACATTATTGACTTTTTATATATTGATCCTAACAACAAATACCCTTTATAGGTTATTATTCTTACCAGTTGTTACACCTCCTCAAGTTCCGCAAAGGGTTTCCTCATTTGATGATGCAGTCAGAGATTCTAAATATAATTTTACTGCAGTATCGAGCAAAAGACTTGCCCTTTGGAAATGTCCTACTTTTCTCTACTATTTATCCTTGAATGAAATAAAGAATATAATTGAGTTTAGTATCAAAAACAAAACATGCACAATAGAATTTAGTGATAAAACCTCAGATAAACAAGATTTTTTTGATAAAGGAATGAATATTATAGAAAAAATTGGGGAAGGAGGTGTACCCACGGAATTTTTTGGGTTAAGACTTTTGATATATCCTGAAAAAACGTTTGCTAAAAATGAGGAAGAGATAAAAACCCTTATTCAATCGCTCGCCTCTGGACATGTTCATGCTATACCGGTAATAAGGGAAAATTTAATCAAAGTACTTGACCCTGAAGACAGAAGAAAACTGGAGGAGTTTGCTAAGCACATGAAGCAACATATAGCTGAGGAATATCCCGAGGTCTCACGAATAGAAAGGGTATCACTATTCTTTAAAAGAAGGAAACCAGAACATCCGTATAACTGTATGATACCTGATTTTCTTCTAATTAACTATAAATGTGGAGACAATAGGGATATTTGGTGGTTTAAAGAGAATCAAGCTAAACATTCATCGGAATCAGATGATATCAATGATGCAGAAAGATGTTTTAGGCTATTGTGCAAAGCTATATGCGAAGGAAAGAATAAAGGGACAATATGGGAAGAGTATACCCCTTCTATATTTAATATGGTACCTATTGCTAAACCAGTTGAAGGACTTAAAGTGGATTTCTTTTCTTTGAAGTTTTTTGAAGAATGGCTGAAAAAAGTTAAGACTGATCCAAAGTTTAAAAAAATAGGCGAGTGGCTAAAGAAAGAGGAAAACATTATAAAAGATTTTTTGAAAAGGGAGAGGAAAAACATCGAGAAAGCATTAGATATTGGGTGTGGCTATGGAAGACACTTAAAGATTCTTTTGCAGAATGGAGTTAAAGAAGTCGCTGGTGTTGACAATAGTCCTGGCATGTTCGAAAGAGCACAAAGCCTTTATAAAAATTATAAAAAAAATGTCATACAGTTAAGATTCGGAAGTGCCGAAAAATTATATTTCCCTGATAATTATTTTGATTTAGTTATATGCATGAGCAATACTTTTGGCAATCTTGAAAGTGAGAAGACTGTAGAAGATGGAACCGTAAAAAAAGCAGTATTAAAAGAAATAAAAAGGGTTTTAAAACCTAACGGAAAATTGATAGTTAGCGTTTATCAAGATACACCCGCATCATTTACTCTCCGTAAAGAGAGTTATATTTCCATAGGTCTCTACCCTTACCCTAAAAATAATAAGATAATTACAACAAAAGAAGGATTAGTATCCGAGCAGTTTAGTGAGAAAGAAATTAGAGAACTATTAGAAAAACAGGGTTTATCGGTGGAGCAGATAATCCCTTTCAATGACATAGCTTTCTGTGTAATTGCTACAGCTACATAATTTTTCCTTTCAAATCCTCTTTGTTACTACTTTTTTGCCAAGCTATCTTTTTTCATTAAAAATTATGTATCAAACAACTTCCTTATCCTTGCCAATTCCTGATAACTCCACACCTTTTTCTTCAACTTTTCCAACAATGCTTTCATTGCCTCCTCTTTCTTTTCTGGAAGAAATGCGATTCCCTTTCCTTTTATCCTCACCCATTGTATCTTTGGAAAATGCTTCCTTAAGATGTAAATCTTTGTTGATGGATTCCTTGCATTTGTGAAAACATATCCCGTTTCCATCAATTCCTTCAGCATTTCCCATGTTTTCTGGCCGAATGTTTTGTTTCGAACTTTTATATCCAAGGTATATCTTAAAACTGTATAATATGGAATGCCAAGCTTTCTTGCTGCCTCCGCCTTGTTGCCAAGTTGTGTAACCATATTCCTTATTTTCTGTATATCTTCCTTTGTGTAGACATTCCTTCTTGGAATATCCTTTGTAAAATGTTTAACAAGCCTGTAGCTTATTTTCAATTCACGAGAAACCTGTATCTTTGTTTTCCCAGATAAAACCCCCTCTCTAATATGATTTATTAAATCCAAGGTTAATTGCATTAATTAAAAATAAGCGATGTGGTTGTATATAAAGATTATTCTCGACGGTTCTGGTGAATTGGCGGGAGGTAGTAGGAATTTCATTGTTGATTTGTTGGGTGGTGAATACGGGAGGTATATAGCTTTGTTTTATCAAATTCTTCCATTTATTTCTTCCCAATTCCAAATCCAAATTTGCATCCTTGCTGGCGTGTTATTTATTCCTACGTGATCCCTTATGAAGTTATAGTATATCTTAAATCCATCCATTATTTGTTTGGCTGTTTCATTACTCGTTATAACAAATTTAAAAAAGATTAATTAATATTTAATAACCC
>JAGGYX010000142.1 GCA_021162305.1 Thermoplasmata archaeon
CCAGTTAGCAGGCATTTGATAGAAAGCCATAAAAAGCATGGGGCATTTATTCTAACATGAGTATTGAAGTGGAAATCAAAGATATAAAGCGACGTTTAACAGAAATTTCTCAGAAGTTAGATGAGTTATTGTATGAAAGAGAAATCTTATCGTTAATGAAATTATCAGAAAAATCTTTATCTGATTTTTTGGAGAATGAACCAGACATTTATAAAATCGAGGATTTGAAGGTAAGATATAAATGAAGGGAAAGATTGTTTTGATTCCTTTTCCATTTACTGATTTATCTTTTGCAAAACTGCGTCCTGCTTTGGTAATATATGAAGGAAAAAGAGATGTTATTGTGGCTTTTATATCTTCAAGAATTCCAGCCGAAATATCTGAAACAGACGTGATGATAACCTCCAAGCATCCAGCTTTTAAAAAAACAGGTTTAAAGACAGGTTCTGTTATAAAACTTGATAAAATTGCAACAATATTGAAAGAGCTGATTGCAGGAGAACTTGGGGAAATAGATGAAAATCTGCGAAAAGAAATAAATGAGAAATTAGCCATGATTTTCAGGATTTGAGGATATGCTGTCAGTCCTTCTTTTTCATTTTTTCCCAACACGCAAGCTGGGGGCAGGCATTGTTTTAATAGAGCAATTTTGTTTGCCAAAAATTATATAAAAAAAAAATCGGATTATTGTATTGGGTGATGGAATGAAAGGTTGGAAAATATTGGGTATATTGGCAATAGTTGGAATGTTTGTTATGCCGATGATACCTGCAACGAAAGCGGCAACAACATCCTCCATTCTTTCCAGAGGAGATATTGTTTTTGGCAAAGAGTGGTACGTCATACCTCAAATACCGGAATGGCATCATGCATGCCTATATAGGGGATCATCTTATAGCCAAGACATAGTGCAATCCGATCCTCATTGGGAAAATTGGAGACCCAGAGAAAAATGGTGGTGGTTAACGGGACAATGGGATAGACTCCAAAATTCTTTAAACAGCAGAGGAGTAGGGGGAGTGGAGTATACAACGCTCTCAAAAATACATGATGATTATACAAAAGTTGCATATGGTAAAGTTATCAATGTAGACTCTGATACAAAAAAGTATGCCACTCAGTTTGCTGAAGAGAAGGTAGGAAGACATTTTGATATCGTATCTTATTGGAAATATAAAACAAAGCAGGTTGAAGGACCATCTAATAACTATAGCGGCTGGTATTACTGCGCTGAACTGGTATGGGCAGCTTATAGGAAGTATGGCATTCCGTTAGATCCTGTTGACAGCTGGGATGATCACAGGGTGTATCCCGAAGAGATATACAATAACAAACAATACGTGCGGATTATCTATGACGAAGGAATTGGCTGGTAGGCTTCCTCCCTCTTTTTTAATAATTTATAAATACAAGCATGAAATTGGATAATATGAAACTGGCTTTACTGATACCGATATTAATCTTATTGAGTGCTTTGATTATAAATCACGCTATTGATGAAAAGGAAAATGGTGAGTGGAGTAAAATTTATGGCATTATTGGAGTGGCACACGATATTTTAAAAATAAAGGATGGTTATCTTATAACTGGTTATTGCCAGCCTAAGGGAAAGGAATATCTGGATGATGCATTTCTTTTGAAAATAGATAAGGAGGGAAATGAGATATGGAATAGAACATATGGGGGCTGGAGAGAAGATGTGGGGAAAAAAATCATTGAGACAAGCGATGGATACGTTATTGGAGGTCATACACTATCTTATGGAAATGGAGATGCAGATTTTTGGATTATTAAAGTAGACAAAAATGGAAATGAGATATGGAATAAAACTTATGGGGGAGGCAGAGCTGATTTTGGTGAAGATATCATAAAAACTAGTGATAATGGTTATGTAATGGTTGGGGTAACAGAAACTTTTGATTTAAAAGGAGATGTATGGGTTATAAAATTAGATAGTGAGGGAAATGAAATATGGAATAGAACATATGGGAGTTGGGGAGAAAGCGATTGGGCTGAGAGTGTTTTAGAAACAGAAGATGGTTATCTGATATGTGGTTTTACAGCTTCATATGGAAGTAAGGAATGGGACATATGGCTCCTGAAAATAGATAAGGAGGGAAATGAAATATGGAACAGAACATATGGATACTGGGATATGGAATGGAGTTATAAATTGTTAAAGGTGAAAGATGGTTATCTAATAATGGGCGAGACAACAAGCACCTCAACCGGCTGGAATGATATATTGCTTATCAAAGTAGATGAAAATGGGAGTGAGATATGGAGTAGAAGATATGGGGGAAGGGATGTGGAAATTGGATACGATATAAAAGAAACAAAAGATGGTTTCATTATTACAGGAACAACATATTCCTATAACATTGGCAGCTTTGACATATGGCTTCTGAAAGTAGACAAAAATGGTAATGAAATATGGAATAAAAGTTTTGGAGGAAGAGGTGATGACTGGGGTTATGGCGTAATATTCGAAAATAATTCATATATTGTTGCTGGTGCTATTTCAAAAATAATTCCCAAAAATGATGATGTGAAGATAGAGTTTCATGTATGGGTTGCAAAATGCTCGGATTCCTCATCCATCAGTATAAAGATAGAAAAGCCTAAAGAAGGCTATCTTTACATTTTTGATAGAGAAATTTTACCCATCGGAAAAACATTGGCGATTGGAGGAATAACGATTATGGTAGAGGCAAGCAATGAATCATTAATAAAGAAAGTTGAAATTTACATATCTGATAGAACTTATGAGTATATCCCAAAAGCCGTAATTTATGAACCACCTTACGAATGGAAATGGAACGAAAGAACAGTTCATCTTAGACATCCTGGGTATGTAATAGTAGGAGCATATTATGGAAATGCAGGAGCAGTAGCAGTAGATAAAATAGAAGTATACATAATAAATCCATTCCCTGCTCCTGCCTCCGCTGCTGCCATGCATAAATAAAAAGGCGGTATGCTGTCAAGCCCTTCCTTTCATTTTTATTTCATTTCGTTTTTTCATACCTAACAGATTAGAGGAAAAGGAGAAAAGATTAATAGATAAAAGTATTGTAATATAACATGGTAAAGGAAATCATATTTCTTGTCGAGGAAGCAGAAGAAGGCGGATATATAGCCAGAGCTTTAGGTTATTCCATTTTTACTGAAGCTGAAAATATTGAAGAATTAAAGGAAATGATTGTAGATGCTGTAAAATGCCATTTTGATGAAAAGGATATGCCTTCTCTGATAAGAATGCATATTGTTAAGGATGAAGTGATTGCAATATGAAATTACCTCGTAATATTGGTGGAAAGGATTTAATAAAACTACTGGCAAAATTTGGATACGAAGTTGTGAGACAAACTGGAAGCCATATAAGATTGAAAAGTGAGACAATGGAAAAGATTCATTTCATCACAATTCCTCTTCATAAGCCGTTAAAACTTGGCACATTAAATAATATTTTATCTGATGTTGCAGAACACCTCGAAATGAGTAAAAAAGAGCTGATGGAAAAGTTGTTTAGATGAATTGATGCGCGAGCCTGTGTATAGCAATGCTGTCAAACCCTTCTTTTTTATTTTATTTCATGCTGACAGGCATTCTCTCAGTGGAAAACTGTTGATAGAAATATGCACAGAAAATTATGGCTATCGGCAATAACGGCATTTGTAGTAATAGCCTCACAAGTGCTTTGCTCTCCTCAGCTAAGGTGTACGCCTCTTCTCATTCAGTTTTTAATCCTTATATGCCAGTAATAGGGGAAAAGGGAGATGGACATTTCATATCTCGATTTGGTATGGGGGTTGGGAAACACAATAGATGTGTTGGGTTGGATATAGCTTTAACTTGAAGTTTTTTACGTATTCAAACCCTTTCCATTTTCTTTTTCCATTCCTTATATTGCCATTCTGGCACACATGCCTTGCATAATCCAAGCATGAGCCAGAAATCATCTGCACAAACGTTCCTTCCACATCTTATGCATTTATATTTTGCCTTTCTA
>JAGGYX010000156.1 GCA_021162305.1 Thermoplasmata archaeon
ATAAATGCTGCTACGCCAGGAGACACAATAAAAATATATGAAGGAGTTTATAGGGAAAATGTTGTGGTGAATAAATCCCTTTCCATTATTGGCGACCCTGTGATAGATGCCAATGGAGGAATTGGAATGCTAATTACAGTAAGCAATGTTCTTGTAGAAAATATAACATTTACGAATGCTTCAACTGGCATCCTTATTTATAATGTGTCCTTCGCAATCTCAAATATTACACTTTTAAATATAACAACATATCAGGGCAATAATGGGATAGTTGTTATGAATGCAACCCATTGCAATATTACTGAAAGTAAAATTTTACACTCAAATTATAGCGGAATAACTGTGCAGAATGCAATGTATTGCAACATCTCTGGAAATATCATAAATGGAAGTGGAAATGATATTGATGATCTCTCCACCGATTTTGGTATATTGCTTGTAAATTCAAGCCATAATGCCGTGTATGAAAACAATGTCTCTTATACTAACATATCCATAGAAATTACTGGAAATGCAAGTAATATTGAGCCTCCATTCTTGTTTTCCTGGAATATGATAAAGAGAAATAACATCTCATATAGCTTCATAGGTATTTTTGTAAATTCGACAGATAATGAGACTATGGCAGAGAATAATATCACATTTACATATTTCGGAATAATGGTGGGAGAAAGCGAGAACATAACAATAACAAAAAATAATTTCCTTCTCAATATATTTTCTTCTATATTTCTTATCAATACAACTCATTCAAACATTTCATTCAATGAAATAAATCAGGTAAATGAAAGCATGACTGAGGATATTTTTAATTTATCTGATGGGGATGAAATCTCCCTGATTGCGGGAATATGGTTCATCAATTCCAGTTACAACAGCATATACGAAAATAATATTTCATGGTATATTATGGGTGTGAGTATGGCAAACACTCTTGAAAACTCATTTTTATTATCTGATGTTAATTTTACAAATCGTGCAAGAGTATTTAACAATAGCATAGAAAACAATAATCTTGATTATACTTACATTCCGCTATGGATTTTTGGAACCAATGGAACAAGAATAGAAAGAAATAATTTAAGCAATAATTTTGCGGGTTCAGCAATTGTGTTATCCAACAATATCAGCATCCATGGTAATATCATCTTTCATAATGGATTTATCAATGATACAGATTTGAGAATACCCTCCCTTACCTTAATATATGTCAACAATAGCACAATAAAGAGGAATATAATCATGAAGAATAATATAGATGGACTCGGGTTATTCTCTTCATCTCATGATGAAATAACATACAATATTATAACCAACAATACAAATGAAAGTGGATTTGCAACTGGTATAAACATAACTGGAAATTCTGACTACAATATGATAATGTACAATAGTATAAAATATAATGATGTTGGCGTGCTAATAAATGACTCATATCCAAACAATCATACAGAATTTCATTATAATAACATTTATGGAAATAGATACCTTGGAATGATATATAATTTATCTGGTTACATGCCAGGCAATCCATATATAAATGCCACCTATAACTGCTGGGGCGCCGCCGATGGCCCTGGAAATGTGACTGGAAGTGTTTATGATCCTGTGACCAATGTGCCAGCGAATGGAAGCGGCGACAATATAACGCATGGCATACATTTTGATCCATGGCTAAGTCAGGAATGGCATGCAAATGTCAAAAATTTGAGAACAGGTGATTATTTCTCAGGTATACAACAGGCGATAGATTCTCCATATACAAAAGATGGAGATACGTTGCTTGTGATGAACGGCACATTCAGCGAAAATGTTGTGGTGTATAAAGAGTTGCATATAGTTGGCTCCGGAATAAGCAATACCACATATCTAAATGTTACATCGGGATGGGCTATGACGATAGAAGCCAATAATGTTAGCATTTCCGGAATGATTATATCTGGAAACAATACTGCTTATGGAGGAATAAGAATAAATTCGAGCTACAATGTTACCTTATATAACCTCATAATACAGAATTTCACAGATTATGGAATAAAAGTGGGAAATGGAAGCCTTGTTTTAAATCATTCAATAAATGCTACATTAATAAGAGGAATAGCAGGGTGCGGAATTTTATTATTAAATGCAACAAACCCCTCAATACATAATAATACATTTATTAACAATGGATGGGATATCATCATTGAAAATAGCTCCCGAAATGCTATAGAAAATAATTATTTTGGGACACAGCCTACGAGAGCAAGCTTCTGTTATCATGGAAACTTCTCAATAAAAGGCATAGCCACGCCGCCGCCTGATGCGGAAGGCTTTGAAAATATGGATGCATGGATAAATGTTTCAAGTGGCGATGCGGATTCATGGATATTTATTTACATGTATTATAATGAAAGCCTGATTGAAGGAAACGAGGATTTCCTCACCATTTTCAAATGGAATGGAACATGGAGCAGAGAAGGGTGGGATGGCGAGCATTACATCGACACCTCTGAAAATATTGTAGGTGTGAATGTGACAAACATTGGAGACCCAATCTTTGCTGTAATGCAGGATTATTTCCCGCCTGTAACAGATTTGACTGTAGGAGAGCCATCATATGGTAGCTATGTTACAAGCCACACACCAATATGGCTTAATGCGAGCGATGCTGGCTATGGATTAAATGCAACATATTATCGCATATGGTATAATAACTTATGGCATCCTGCAAATGGAAGTGATTATTATGGTGGCAGCCACATTACCTTAAATGGAATAGCATACTGGTATGTGTACAGAAATGCAACAGTGACTCCAAACCCAATATATCTTGCAGGGGAATGCGAACATATCGTTGAATACTACAGTGTGGACAATGCAACAAATGAAGAAGAGCATCGCAATGCAACATTTTATGTGGACAACACGCCGCCTCAAGCATGGGTAGCAATCAGCAGCGGTCCATCTGTAAACTATTATGTTACGACTCATACATATCTTCGCATACATGCAGAAGATAGAGGAGAATGCCCAGTTGAGAGTATTCATATAAAATACAATATATGGAGCGAGGCAAAAGGATGGTATTATAACTGGAGCAACCTTCCAGAATTTGATAATGAAATAACGAGTCCATTCAATTTCACAGAGGAATGCAGGCATTCAATATGGTATAATGTGAGTGATGACCTTGGCAACTATGTTGTCAACAATATATCATATAAAGTTGATGATACTCCTCCAACCTCAT
>JAGGYX010000193.1 GCA_021162305.1 Thermoplasmata archaeon
AACTTGCTTAAAGTAACAGGTGTGATGGACAGGCTGTCAAAATCTGCTGAAAATGAAATAATAAATATGGCAACCATAGCTTTGGGACTTGGCGTAGGCTACATGATGACTGCAGATAAATTTTTGAATTTGAGGACGATTGAAATACTGTTGCTTGGTGTATTTGCTTTCGCAACAGCCACAGCAGGAGGTGTTTTGTTGGGCCAGATATTTTATAAGTTATCCAAAGGAAAGATAAATCCAATGATAGGTGCAGCAGGAGTCAGTGCTGTTCCAATGAGTGCAAGAGTTGTTCAGCAGATGGTTTCGAGGGAAGATAAAGAAAATTTCCTTCTGATGCATGCCATGGGACCAAATGTGGCGGGAGTTATTGGCTCCGCCGTGGCTGCTGGAATATTTATTGGAATACTGGGATGAGAAGATGAAAAGAGCAGTTTTCATTGAAAAAGGTGAAGCAAGAGCTGTTGCCCATGTTGGTAAAAAGATATTTCGTCTTTTATTCAAATCCGAAAGGATGGAGGGGATAATAGCTGAGATAGAGAAGGGAGGAACATCAGAATTTTACAGGCATGATGGCGAAGAATTACATATTCTATTGAAAGGCGCGATAGACTATCAGGTAGGAGATGAAATATATCACATGCATGAAGGGGATATGCTATGGCATGAATCCGATATTCCGCACAGGGCTATAAATGTGGGCAATGAAAAGGCAGTGTATATAACAATAAGCACACCCCCAACATTCATGTAAAAATGAAGATATACCGATATTCTGAGGTGACATCAACACAGGAAGTTGCAAAGAAGTTAATAGACGAGGGAAAAGATAATTTTGCAGTTGTGGCAGAATATCAGAGAGAGGGCAGAGGGAGGCTGGAGAGGGAGTGGATATCCCCGCCGGGCGGACTTTATATGTCTGCTGTTATAAAAAAGGATGATAGAGCATTTATGAGGGCTGGCGTTGCAGTTGTGAAAGCTCTCAAACATGCGGGGATAGAAGCAAATTTAAAATGGCCCAATGATGTGCTGGTAGGAAATAAAAAGATAGCGGGAATACTGGTGGAAAATTATGAAGATCACTCAATAGTGGGTGTGGGGATAAATATTTCCCATGCCCCGCTGAAGGAAGCAACATGTATTGAATGCGAGGGGAAAAGCATAAGCAGAAATAAGCTTATTAAGCTGATAATAAGGGGATTGAAGAAAAAGAAATTTTATGAGGATTACAGGCAGATGTGCTCTACAATAGGGAGGGATGTTAAAATAATTGCTTTGAATGAGGTTATTGAAGGAAAAGCCATTGATATTGATTCAATTGGAAAAATTGTTGTGGAAACAAAAAATGGAATAAAGAAAATTACTGCGGGAGATTGTATTCATTTGCGATGATAGAGCAGCATTTTATTTCATTCAACAGCATTTTGTAATTTAAGAACAAATGAATGGCAACAATTAAAACCATTGCAAAACCAGCGTATGTATGCAGATTTTCCAGCATTTCTTTACTCACTCCAAAAAAATTCCATCCCGTTTCCCTTGCAATTCTTCCTGAGGGGCAAGATAAAGTCCAATGCCTGTTACTGTTTCAATTATGAATATTGCTATCAGTATCAGGGGTACAATCCCTCTTGCTTTGTGAATCCATTTCTTCATGTAGGGATATGGGGTATGAAATAAATATCATTTTTCCCAAGTTGTTACCAAAATAAAGCCAAATTTTATTTTAAACTGGCAGATTAATCCTTATGAATGAGCTTGATAAATATATGGAAATGAGAAAAAACTTGATGAAATTGTGATGAAGTATGAGGACATTAACACAAAAAGATTTTACAATCTCGACAACAGGGTTTATTCTGAGGGTAGCATACCTGCTAAATACAAGGAAATGATGGGGCTGGTGGCATCGATGGTGATGAGGTGCGAGGGATGCATAAAATATCATATTGAGAGATGTTATGAGGAAGGAGTGAGCAATGAAGAGTTTGTTGGGGCAATATCCATTGCTTTAATAATTGGCGGCTCCATTGTTATACCCCATCTGAGAGATGCCTTCAGAATCTGGGATGAAATACATCAATGATTTTTGTCAATCCTGCTGTGGCAAAAGCCTTCGCCATATCAATGCCAATAAAAGGTGCTACAGCAAGCATGAATACTTTGCTCAATGGAAGCGAGGTGATGAGATGGAACTGAATGGCTCCAAAAAGATATATCACGCCAACTCCCATAAGCATTGCCAGCATTATATTTTTTCCTTTAAATACATCCACTATGTATGGAGCTATCATGAATCCAATGAGATATCCTCCTGTTATGCCAAACAAAGCTGCAGGATTTGCAAACCAGGAAATGCCAGCCATGCCCATACTAACATATAATATCTGGCTCAAACTTCCATAATATCTTCCAAGAAGGGCGCCAGAGAGCAGAACGAAGAAAACCTGCATTGTTATGGGAACAGGAGTAAATGGTGTGTAAAATCTAACAGCGCTTCCAAGAGCAGTAAGAAATGCAAATATTATTGCCCCTGAAAATTTGATTATATTCCTGCTAATCTCTATATTTATGATAACATTTTCGTGCATTGCAGGGATAAAAGAAGCCATTATATATTATTTTTTGATGATTAATTATGGTGCAAGACCTAAATGTTTTCAGTACAATCAAAAGCAGGTAGAGCACAATTCATCTGAAATAAAATTATGA
>JAGGYX010000169.1 GCA_021162305.1 Thermoplasmata archaeon
GTTTGGTTGATTAAAGTTTATGAGTCAAAAATTGAAATAGAAATTGAGGGAGGACTCGGAATAAACATCTTCATTAAAAATTTGGAAAATGAGAGCATTACAAATGTTGAATTTAATGTGGCAATAAGGGGCTTTATTCTATTTGGAAAAGTTAGCGAGGGCAATCTTGATTTACCTCCTGGTGAGATAAAATTACACATACATGTATTTGGTTTTGGAAATGCTAAAATAAGGATTAGAATTGGAGATGTTGAAAAAAGTGCAAATTGCTTTGTTTTTGGGCCTTTCGTTTTAATTAGATAGCATTCCCAAAAATTTTTATGGATGGAATAGATTATTTCTTTCATGATAAAGGCATATATTCTCATACTGACTTATGTTGGCAATCTGAAGAGTGTTTTAAATGAGCTAAAAAATCTGGAAAATATTGAGAGCATTGCCGTTATTGCTGGAGATTATGATATTATTGTTAAAGCAAGAGTGAATAGTCTCGAAGAACTCATGGAATTAACTGATAAAATACATGCAATTAAGGGAGTTAAAAGAACAAACACTCAGGTGGTGGAAAAAGAGATTGAAGCATGATAAGGATAAGAAAGAAATATTTGTTCTATACCTTGGGCATTACATCTGCAATAATTGCAGCAGCTGGAACAACCACCGACACATATGCATCCATTTACATTAAAAATCCATGGGCTTTGTGCTTCTCCATTTTTCTCGTTGGGCTTGTAATAACTTTTTTACTGACAGCAATTCTTTCAATTCCTGTAAATGGAAAAACAATTGGCTCAACAATAGACCCATCTTTTCGTGGAATGAGATTGATAAAAAAAGAAGAGTTGAAATATCAGGCTATTGCTGGATTTGCAAATGCGGTAACAACGCTTGCCTACTTCTATGTTATATGGTCATACAACAATCCATTTACGCCTGCCACAATACTCGCCTTTTCCCAGGTAGTCATTATCTATTTACTCGCCATTGAATCCATAACCGAGAAAAATGCGCCCACGCTGGCGGAGGTGCAATCAGCCATCATTGTTTCATTTGGTGCAATGCTTGCTTCCATTTCATTGAAAGGAGGAATAAATGCTCGTGGGATTGCTGTCGTATTTCTGGTTCTGAATCCTTCATGGGCTCTTTTTTCAATATATCAGAGAAAGCTGAAGCTTTTAAGATTCGATGGTTGTTACAACGATGCAATCAATATACGGCTGTGGAATATTGTATTCACAACTTTTTTCACATTCGTGGCAATTTTATTGATGGGCTATTTCATGCATGAGAATCTTCTCCAAGAATCGTTAAATACTCTTTCATACTGGCATTTGCTGGCTATCTCCATGACAATAGCTTTCTTTTCATATGTTTTCTATATCAGAGCTTTAGGATTGGGAAAGGCAAGCGTGACGCAGGCGGTAAAGTCTTCTAACATCATATTTTCAATACCATTTTCATTCTGGCTCGCAAGCATTGTCGGCGGAAGTCTGTTTGAATCTCCTTTGCATGCTCTCATAAAAATAATGGGAATGATTCTCGTTATTCTGGGCGTCATATCATTTGCTCTGACAGAAGTCAGGGGATATATTTTCATAAATGCTAAGTCTGGATATAGAGCAAAAGATTTGATAGAGGAGATATGGAAAATAAAAGGGGTTACAAGCATTGCAGCTGTTGCTGGGAGTTATGATATAATTGCAAAAGTTAGAATAAGAAGTCTCGGCAAAGGATATGAAAGGATAGTGAGAGTTCTTGAAGGAATAAATGGGATAGCAAGTTTCAAATGGCATTCCATATTAAAAGAATGGGAGGAAATATGAAAATAGGCATAATAGGAGGAACGGGATTTTATGAAATGGAGGGAGAGGAAATAGAGATTGAAACAAAATATGGAAATGTGACAGCAATACACCTCAAAAAATGGCAAAGAGACATATTTTTTATAGCTCGCCACGGAAAAGCCCATGCCAAGCCAGCACATATGGTGAACTACCATGCAAATATAATGGCAATGAAAAATATTGGAGCAAGCGCTGTCATGGGCATAAGCACTGTTGGAAGCATGAAGAAAAATATTAGGCCGGGAAGCATTTTTATCCCCAGCGATTTCATTGATTTCACAAAGCGTAAAACAACATTTTATGATGATGTTGCAATCCATGTTGACTTGAGCCAGCCTTTCTGTCCTGTTGTGCGTGGTGTTTTGCTGGGCATTGCTAAAAATGCAAAAGAGGGCATATATGTAGCAACTGAAGGTCCAAGACTTGAAACAAAAGCAGAGATAGCAATGCTTAAAAAATTTGGAGATGTTGTTGGAATGACCCTTGTTCCAGAAGCAGTGCTGGCAAGAGAAGCTGGCATATGCTATGCTTCTCTATGCCTGGTTTCAAACTATGCGGCAGGATTGCAGGAAAGGTTGAGCATAGAGGAGATAAAAGAAATGTATAGAAAAAGAAAACCCATTATAGAAAAAATTGTGAATGAGGCAATTAAAAAAATTCCTGCAAGAAGGAAATGTCGCTGCAAATATGCACCCATTGAAGGAAAGCTTTAAGTCCAGTTTGGTGGGAGCTTCTCCTTGTAATTTCCATTGAAAAATTCTCGTTTGTAATACCTTCTCATTGCAATATTTATTGTCGGTAATGAAAGCGAATAAGGTGCAAACTTGTCCATTTTGAGAGAGCGATATATCCTTTTTATCATCTCCGGCATTGAATAAAAACTTTTTATCACTTTTCTTGTCCCATCAAAAAGCTCTTTGGGGGTCATCTGCTTTGGCATATATACAACATGAGCCTGTGTATATTTACTCCAATCTTTTGTCAGTATTCTTCCCTCCTTATCAAACCTGTCATATAATGGTGTGCCGGGATAGGGAGTTAATATATTGAATTCTGCTGAATCAATTTCCCAGCTTAGCACAGCATCTCTCGTAGTATCGAATATTTCTGGTGTGTCGTGGTCAAAGCCAAAAATGAAGCCACCAACAATTCCAATATCATATTTTTTAACAACTTTTATTGCTTTTTCATACATTTCTGCCTTATTTGAGATTTTATGTGCTTCTTTCAAGCTTTCTGGATTTATTGACTCAAAGCCCACAAAAAATGAGATGGCGCCCGCCTCCTTTGCCAGCCTTAAGAACTTTTCATTCCTGCTTATTATGTTTATGTTTGCATTTGCTATAAACTTCTTTTTTAATGGTTTCATTGCCTTGAATAGTTCCATGCTGTATTTTACATTTAGCGTCATAGAAGCATCTCTAAAAATGAGGACTTTATTTGGTATGCTCTTCATTTCTTCTATAACATGCTCTATAGGCCTCGTCCTGACTTTCCTTCCAAGAAAAACTGATGTGGCGCAAAACTCGCATGCGTTTGGGCAACCACGGCTTGCCTGGATCCCTTCTGTTAAAGGAGGATATTTCACCAGATCGCGGCGAGGAGGAGGAATTTTTGCTGGATCGACATGGCTTCCATAATAGAATGACTTGAGTTTCCCTTTCTCTGCATCATGAACAACCTGTGGCCATATTTCTTCGGCTTCGCCTATGACAACGCTGTCTGCATGTTGCTTTGCTTCTTCAGGCAATGCAGTTGGATGATAACCACCAAGCACAACCTTCATTCCATACTCTCTGAATTTTTCAGAAAGTCTGTAAACATGAGGAGCTGTCATTGTGAGAACATTTATGCCAACCAAATCCCAGTGCTCGGTGAAATCAATATCTTCAAAATTCTCATTTAAAATGCGGATTTCATGTCCAGGTGGCGTGCATGCCGCTACCTGTGGAAGGCTCAGAGAAGGATTGCCAAAAAGCTTTGCGAAAGGTGTGTTGCGGTCATGATATGTAGTTACACCATGCTCTATCTTCGGGAATACCAGCAATATACGCATGCCAATTAAAAGGCGTGGAGTATAAAATTTTTATTACTCTCCAAGCATCATCTTCTCATATTCTTTCAAATATTCAACACTTTTTCTTACATCATGAAATAGCTTTCTTGCTTCCTCTATATCAGCTTTGTTTATCTTCCTTCTTTTCTTGCCTGCCGCAATGTTTGCGGCGGGTGCCATAAGCTGAACCGCGTAGCGGAGAGACGTTTCAACACCTATTTGGGTAAGATATTCCAGTG
The DNA here is from genome assembly GCA_021162305.1 of Thermoplasmata archaeon. Lineage (GTDB taxonomy): Archaea > Thermoplasmatota > E2 > UBA202 > JdFR-43 > JAGGXW01. The sequence continues at coordinate 4,140 of JAGGYX010000169.1, forward strand.
CATCCTCTTCTATATCAACTTTCTCTTCTGCCATCCTTATTTGCAATATTTTTTCTATCTCTTCCTTTTTATATGGTTTTGTTGTTATGATGAGCAGCCTGTCTATTAAGTCGAGAGGGATGCCATGAGGCGATTTTGCATCTGTTCCTCTTATTTTTGCCATTCCTCTGTTGGAGGCGAGAATTATAATTGGAGCAAGTTCGCTTTCCATTGCTCTGTTAAGGAAGGCAAAAGCCTCTATATCAAGCATGTGTACCTCGTCGATGAATAAAACACCAGGTATAATCTCTGCTTTTCCGCTATCCACCCATTCTTTTACAGTTTCGTCAACACGCTGTCTTGTTTCATTTGTTATTTCTTCTTTCTCTCCAAAGAAAATGCTGAATAATCCGCCTCGCCTCGTTGTTGCAATATCCAAATCATGCAGTGACATTACGTAAACAAATTCTTTTTCTTTTACAACATCACCATCTGGTAGCTCAACAATTTCATGACTCATTAAATCTAAAGACTCTTTTTTCACAGCTTCTTTTGTTTTTCCAAGTTTTGCTATTCTCCCGCTATCAGCATCTATTTGAATAACATCTCCTATTTCCACACCCTGCTGGATTATGTAGTTTGCAAAACTTTCATCCACTCTGAACTGCTTTTCCTCCTTTTTTGTTTTGAGTCCAATTATAGCCATCTTTGGAACTTTCTGATAAGGATTGTATGGGTGTGGAACAGTTTTTATATCAAGCGTTGTAACTTCACCTTCATATATCTTCCGCATCTCATGGATTCTTACTCCAATAGCCTTCCTTATTGCCTGCATGAGAAACTCTGTCTTCTTCATCTCGCTCGAATAAATCTCAGAGCCAGATATGGAAACAAATGGAACATCTTTCCCAAGCTCCTTTGCTATTCCCAGCGCCAGCGCCGTCTTGCCTGTGCCGGGCGGCCCAGCAAGCAGGACAGCACGCCCAGCAAACCTGCCCTCTTTTACCATGTTTACAATGATGCCAGCTGCTTTCCTTGCTTCAATCTGTCCAACCATTCCATCTGCTATCGGTTTTGGTTCCAGCCCTTCCAAGCCCAAGCCAGTGATATGGCTATGGCTTCCTACTCTTTCAAATCTTCTTATCTCCTCCATTTTTATCACCTACAAACTCAAATACTATTTGAGTGAATTCTCTGCTTTTATCAAATTTACCATATATATTTTTGAGTTCCTTCTTTAATTCTTTTTTGTTCTTTAATCCTTCCAGCATGGCATCTTCTTTTTTTAAATCATCCCATGTAAGGTATCTTATTTTCACAATTTTTGCAATTCCAACAAACTCATTTCCAGCAATTATTTTTACCATTTCATTTTCCTTATAATTTTTTCTGCCCAATCTTAGAGTAGCTACTTTACTTCCATTTTTAATCATTTCCTTGTATCTCTTTTTGAAATTTAGCGACTTCATCTCTATCACCATAGTAATGCATTATTATTTTTTTTACTGCTTCTTTCAGTTCTTTCTCACATTCATTGCATTTTGTTATGCTCGCGACTCTTTCCCAGCTCTTGCACTGTAAATTTTTTGTGAGTAATAAAAGCTTTTCCCTCCTGTTGAGAATATTTTTCTTGCCTGCAAGAAAGAAATTGTATGTGAGTTTGAACAGGCAATCTTTTACAGTTTTATATGTCAATCCATCCCATATATAGGCAAATAATCTTTTTATGTCTTGCTCATCCATTTTGAATTTATCGCTTCCTTCATATGAATCAATTATCATTAAAGAGAGATTGCTATTAAAATCCCGCAATGGCTCAATAAGCCACATCATGAATCTTTTTGTAAATTGCTTCCTCACTTTTTCGAGCTCCTTTTCAAATTTTTTGCTCAAAGGCTTTATCATGATTAACGAATTTTCGCCACTAACTCTGTTAACAGTGGGAGTAATATGCACCGGCACAAAACCATTTTTCATCCAGAATTTTAGGAGTGGTATCGTAGCTCCAAAGCTAACACCAATATAGTCCATTCCTGATTTTATGGCTTCCATTTCAACCATTTTTATTGCATGGCTTCCAATTCCATGACGGAAAAAATCTGGATGGGTTGCTATTCTCACAATACGCATTCCCCTATATTTTCCATATCTTTTTTTCCTGTAATGTCTTATTAAAACTTGTGGAATTATATTGCCAGGTATCATGACGCTCTTGAAATATGTTTCATCGCAATCATTCTTCCCAAGTTTTCCTTCCATGGCAATCTGCATTGAACATACAATCTTGCCGTTATAACTTAAAGCTCTCGCAATTTGATTCGGGGCATCGCATAAAATTGCAAAATCATTGGGATTATTTTTATAATGTGCCATTATGAGAATGCCAAAAAACTGCCTTATTTTGTCTTCTTCCTCAATAACCCTGCTCACATCAATTTTTTCATATTCAAGCTTTTCTATCTCAATCCTTTCAAGGGCGGCAGGCTCCGCATCAAGCAACAAAGCATCAAATACCCATCTTTCAATTGGATCATATGTGCTATATCTAATTGGCTCTTCCATTTCAAATTCTATGTGATTTGCTTTCATTTCTTTAAGACGGTTTAAAAAGCGAATTGAAAAGCTTCTTCCTGCCCCCTCATAACCATGTATGGTGGAAGAATAAATCAGCTTGCCAGAATTTTCCATGTATTTTAGGAGGATATGTGGAGCAATGGAAGCTGCCTCATCAACAACAATAAAATCAGCTTTTTCATTATATGCATCGAATGGCTCCATATATTTTATTATCGCATTTCTGGTAAAGATAATGCTGCCTTTATTTTCATATTCTATTTCCAATTTCTGGAAAGTCTGTAATAAAAATTTAAAGATTTCCTCAGTATTTTTTCTATCTGGAGCAATGATAAGAATTTTCATTTTTTTATCAACTTTTTCAATTATGGCGGCGAGTGCAATTCCAATAACGCTTGATTTTCCTCTTCCTCGATTTGCTTTTAAAACAAGGGCAAAATCCTTCTCCAGAAAATTTTCTGCAATTTTTAAAAATTCAATTTGCTCCTGCGTCAATGCAATTTCATATACAATTTTATTAAATTTTGTTTCTTCTGGAACTTTAATTTTCTTCCATTCCATTAATTTACTTTTGAAATTCCCTTTCTTTAACACATTTCCATTTTCAATTATTGCAATTCCATTATGTTGCCATAGCTTTGTGACGAACCATTTTATAAAATTTCTTCTTATGTCATGTTCCTTATATGGGGGCGTTAGAATGTGATAATGATATCTGTTAAGCATATCCTTCCATTTTTCTATGGGAGGGGTGATTAAAAAAATAATGCCTCCTCCTCTGACAATTCCATATAGTTTTCCTAAATCTGCTGGCTGAAAGGAGTGATAGATGTCTAAAATTAAACAATCGTATGTTGTTCCAAGCAATTTATCGCAATCTTTTATATGATAGCTTTCCACTCCTGCCATATTTTCCTGCATATATGCAAGATAAACAACCTTTCCCTCGTATTCATTCAAAAACTTTCGCAAAATTTCATAAGATTTCTCCCTCGCTCCAGATAGCACAATGAGACGACGTTCATTATATTTTCTTGCCTCTTCCAGCAATTCATTGATATGTTCCAATGCCTCCATCGCTATTTATAAAAGATATGATTCATAAGCTTTTCGAGCACGGATTCGATTATGTGATATGTTATTAATGTTCAACATTCGTGTCAGGTATTCGATCCTTTGCATTATGTGTCGAGTCGCTGAGCCATGCAACCCATGTTCCACCAAGACCGGCAGCATCAGCAGCTTCTTGACATTTTTGATCTGCTCCAGAAAGACCACCAAGATTACCATTCCAAGACGAAGATGTCACGAAGACTCTTACACCATATTCAGGTATACACTGCGAAGTATCCCATCCATTCTCCGTACAAACGGCAGCATCACAAGGTTTGTTGGAATCTGAATGGGCATACGAACACTCACATGTTCCAGTGTCACACGAGCCACCCCAGTAACATGTTGTTCCATCGGCACTAACCTTTGGACCACAGTCTGAGTTGGATTCGCATTCTGCACCACAGGATTTGTCGCACTTAGAAGGTATGCCCGGATAGCTATAGTGGCAACCACTCTTACTACACCATCCTTCTGCATATTGACTCTTCGGGCTACCCTCGATACAATGCCATCCAGTGAGATCCGAACAATCCTCAACAAAAGTCCAACTACTCCATTCTAAACAAGGATCATCATCGTAATTTCCGCATGTTCTTTTATATCTGATATTATTTGAACATTTGTAATCTTTTTCACCTGAATAGTCACATTCATCGGAGCAGGATGGTTGTTTTGGCTGACATGTTCCACTCTCGCTATCACACTCATACCCGCTGCAACAGTCGTTGTCAGAAGAGCATGAATAATCCGTGACGCCACAGCATTCATGATTCTCGCATTTTTGATTCGCTCCACATGCTTTACATGTACCGCTTCCGATATCACAGTAACATTTACTATCTGTTCCGGGGCAGTAACTATTGTCTATACATTCAACGCATGTGCCGTAACTATGAACATTATTATTACAATCAATAGACGAGCCTGATAGACAGTAAGGTTTATCATCAGGACAGGTTTGGGTTGATGTCCTTGCACAATATATCCAACATTCTTCACTTACACAATTGCTCCAACCTCCACTTACACAACTTCCTCCACTACAATAAGAATTAAAACCAGGCATACATGTCCCTCCAGATTGTGAGATATAATATGTGCAACAAGTCCAAGAAGTACAAACATTACAACTATCATTAGCATGAGAAATTGAGGGTAGGAAGGTAAATAAAAATACAAAGGATAGCACTAATGCTACTATCAAAAATTCTTTACTTAAAAATTTCATATTCACCACATTCTCCATTCATGCATGAGTGCTGAACAATCATGACAAAATTATCCAAAAACAATGGTTTTCCCTTGTAGATTACTCTATAATCCACACTTTGTGGCATTTTCCCTTTTATTTCCATATCAATTACCTTTTTTCCAGTAACATTCGCAAAGTAGACATATCTTGTTGCTGTGGGTTTCAACTCAATCCCTGAAGATGTAAGATTATCAAGATAGGAATAGACAATGAGACCTGTCTCATCATCTGTAGCCTTTCTTGATAAATTTAACTTTATCGAAACCTCTTTTCTGACCACATCTATCTTTGGCTCGAAGTATTCACAGAAAACATAAGGCTTTTCAGGTTGTTTTAAACATGGTGGAATCTTTTCTTCCGATCTTCCCAGTCCATATTGAAAGAAAAGATAATATCCTACGACTATTATGAGGAGTACTACCACTCCACCCAAAATTTTATTCATGAAATTAGTATTATCTTTTCTCTTATTTATAAATTTTAAACTACTTGTAATCTTTTGGTCTGTAATTTCCCAAAAAAAGAATTTTTCCTATGTCGTAAGGATCTTTTTTGAGAGGGGTTGATGGCCATTCTTCATCATTTTCTCTTAGATATTTGGCATATTCAAAAGCTTCATTAAAGGAAACAAAACCATCATTATTTCCAAATTGTTGATCTGCTTCCTTAAAGGCATTGCCTAAATATGGATGATCTCTACCAAATGCTCTGTTCATGCCATCTGCCAATCCAAAAGGCCCACTTTCATTTTTTGAAGCTGTGTAAACCACATCAATATTTTTCATTTCTTCAATAGCTTTTCCTGCCTTACAATGATCGACAACTACAACGCTTGCTGCTCTAAGATTTTTAAACCAACTGTCAAATTCTCTGTAACTGATAACGCTGTTTTCCAAATGGATGTAAGGGCCATGAGTGTCAATTATGACATAAAGAAAGTCATTTGGGGAAAGAGTGTTACTTATGTTATGGCAAGTCTCTCTTATTTTAGCTTTTGTATCAATATGAGATCGTAAAATTATTTTGGGTATTTTCTCTTTATCTTTAAAAAATGGAACATCCTTTTCATAAGTAATGTACCCTCCTTCAGTATATTTTCCAAGTATAAACACGACTCTCTTATTATATATCTTAGGATCATAGGGCATCCACGGTAAGTCTGATCGCTGTTTCCAAAGTTGCTGAGCATACCATTCAAAGCCATCAAACATACCATCTCTATCTGAATCATCGTTTGTTGAATTTGTTCCTATTGTTTTTTCTCCTATAAACGTTGTGCTATTATTTGCTTTTATACATCTAATCTCAGCATTCATGAATTTCTCATAAAGTGGATCATCGTTCCTTACAACAACGTTATATCCATCTAAAAGTAAGTCGTTGTCTGTATCTATATCATTTGGATTAGTACCCAAAACAATTTCTTCTCCATCTTTCAAATAGTCTCCATCACTGTCATTGCTGTGAATGTTCAGCGGTCCGAACAAAGTGGCATACTTCACCAATTCCTCATAATTCGTCAACTCATCACCATCCCAGTCCTCCTTGGCGTCCCTTGCATCAAACATGTTCAATCCATACTTCTCCTCAACGTCGTTAGGGATGCCGTCATTGTCGATGTCATTAGGATGCCTTGCAGTCACGTACTTTATGTAGTCGCCGGGATAATGGAAGAAGTATGAGCCATCGTTCTTGAGCTTTTTGCCTGTTGAGTATGCGTTGTATGCGACTGCCCCTGCAATGCCTGTTCCTATCATCAGCGCTGCGGCTGCGATGGCTTTCGCCTTGCTTGGTTTTTTATCTCCATCATTCATCTTCAGTAAAATAATGAAAGGAAATATGATTATCATTCCCGAGTTTGAATGCATCAATTTTTATAGAAAATAGTTTTAAAAATTTATTCCAGAGCAATTAAAGAAATTCATGAATGGTATTTGCATGACTTACTTAGCCAAGTGAAAAAACCTTTTAAATCAGTTGAGGTTATTTATCAGTATGAGAA